>JAQXNW010000160.1 GCA_029098205.1 Eubacteriales bacterium
CGGAGCTGCTCCAGAAGAAGCTGAAGAACCCGCTTTGCGTCACCGATGACATGATGGTCGGTATGCACGTTCTTATCAATCTCCGCACGGTCAATATCAATATGAACCACCTTCGCCTGACTCGCAAAACTGTTCACATCGAGCGTCACACGCTCATTAAAGCGCGTTCCAATACCGATCAGAAGATCGCAATGCGCTACCGCGTTGTTCGATGCCTGCGAACCATGCATGCCGATCATTCCGGTCGAAAGATCATCGGCGCCATAGATTCCGCCGCCTCCCATGACGGTGATCGCAGACGGAGCGTCAATTTTCCGCATAAAAGTTCTGTATTCTTCATGCGCCCGGCTCCGGATCACACCGCCGCCGCAGATCAGCATCGGCCTCTCGGAGTGCTTTATCATTTCAGCCAGCTTATCAATGTCTTCCAGATTCGGCTCCGGCGTCTTGAGCTGGCTGGTCCTGGCCCGCGCCATAAGCTCCTTCAGGAAACCCTCTTCCGCATGTTTCTCTTTCGGAAGATATTCATAATCCGCTTCCTGGCCGGTCACATTCGTCAGAATATCAATGAGAACCGGACCCGGCCGCCCGGACCTTGCCATTCCGAACGCGGCGCGCACCGTATCCGCAAGCTTTTCCGGATCATCGACGAGGAAGGTCGCTTTTGTGATCGGCATCGCGATTCCAGTGATATCGCACTCCTGAAACGCGTCCCGGCCGATCAGATTTTCGCTCACATTGCATGTGATAAAGACTACCGGCGATGAATCCATATACGCCGTTGCGATGCCTGTCACCAGATTCGTGGCTCCCGGTCCGCTTGTCGCGAAGCATACGCCGACTCTTCCGGTGGAACGGGCATACCCGTCCGCGGCATGCGCCGCACCCTGCTCGTGCGAAGTGAGAATATGGCGGATTTTCCCTTTATATCTGGTCAAAGCATCGTAGATGTTGATGATGGTCCCTCCCGGGAAACCGAACACCGTATCGACACCTTGCTCCAGCAGGCATTCCATCAGGATGTTTGCTCCTGTCATCTTCATTTGATTTCCTTTTCCTTTCTTTATTTATATATAATAACCGGGGGCGGCCTTCCGCGCCCGCTAGAAAGCGCCCTGTCACTTCGAATCACTAGCTTACGAAATTCAGGCCTCCGAATCTCTGTCCTCCGACTCGCTGCCTTCCGAATCCATATCGTCTGAATCCGGTCCGGACTCTCTCCCGAAGCGAAGATACTCGCTGTACTTATGATTATAGTACTCCGACATCTTCCGCTCCATCCAGGCGTCCCGCTCCGCGCAGATCGCTAGCATCTCATCCGCGATTTCCTCTTCGGAATTCGGCTTCGCACTCCGAAGATACCGGATCATCCGAAGAAGCGTACTCTCCGTGCCTAAGCTCTCCGCCAGCACCGTACCGAATTCAGAAGGATATCCTAACCTCCGGACGCACTCTGTCAATTTCTCCGCCAGACGTTCTATCCGATCTGCCATCCTGCTCCTCCGGAATTTATTCTGCACTTACGTCTGATTCGCATTCCCGTTCGTTTATTCCGCCAGCTTCTTTGCCTGCCGGATCGAAATTTCGCCGCGTTCACAGCGGTTCCCCCAGGCGTCGATCAGATCTCCATCCCGATAGACACAGATGATCTCACAGTTGTTCGGACACCGTCCGCAGAGAACCTCCCTCGTCGCAAATTCCATATCTTCGATCCGGAACGAGAACCGGGCACGCTTCGGATTTCTTCTCGCAAGAATCGCCGCGCCGATCGCGCCCATCAGATGTCCGTTCTCATCTACGATAATCGGACAACCTATCTGATTTTCGAACGCCTTCACAACGCCCACATTCTTGGAAACGCCGCCCTGAAATACGACCGGCGAAAGAATCTTCTTTCCTTTGCCGACATTATTCAGATAGTTTCCGGCGACGGCCTGACAAAGACCCGCGACAATATCCTCTTTCGTATGCCCGACCTGGATTTAATGCACAAGATCCGACTCCGCGAATACGGTGCAACGCGCCGCGATCGCTGTCGGATGTTCTGACTTCAAAGCGATTTCACCCATCTCTTCCACCGGAATACCAAGACGGCGTGACTGCGACGAAAGAAACGAACCCGTCCCCGCCGCGCAAAGCGTATTCATCGCGTAATCCACTGCGATTCCGTTCTCCACAAGAATAATCTTCGAATCCTGCCCGCCGATTTCCAGAATCGTCCGGACATCCGGATGAAAAGTCGTCGTTCCCACCGCATGCGCGGTGATTTCATTTTTCACAACCGTCGCGCCAAGAACCGTTCCGACTAGCTTCCTTGCCGATCCCGTCGTTCCGGTCGCGACAATATCATACCGATCCGAATCAAACTGCTCCTCCAATAGCTTTACAAGCTTCTTCACCGCACCGATCGGATTCCCTTCCGTCCAGATATAGCTGCTGGCCAGAATTCTGTTTTCCTTATCGATAATCACACCCTTCGTCGAAATAGATCCCACATCGACGCCCAGGTATACATACTCCTTCTTATCTTCGCTCATCGTCCAAGTCCCCGCTATTTCATTTGCTTACGCATTTCAATCATATCATAAAACGCTTCAATTCTAGTAAGAAGTCCCGCATTTGCGGTCTGCGCATCGTACGTAAGATACAGAATCGGAATCTTTTCCTCCTCTCCGATTCTCTGAAGCACGGGCATCACATCGATTTCCGGCGTGCATCCGGCTGATTTCAGATGAATAATCCCGTCAAAGCCTTTCCTCGCATACTCCCTGGCCTGCCAGATATTCGCGGTCGATGTCGGCCCCATTTCATAACGGCAGAGATCCCGGATCCGGACGTTGAGATTTTTTTCGCCCGGATAATGAAGATTCCGGTGGCTAAGGTTCATCCACCGATGCACCTCAACACCCATATCCGCCAGCGTCTGCTCCAGATCGAGATTCGAAAAATCATCCATGATTGTGAAATATTCACCGACCAGACCGACACGAAGCGGCGAAATTCCTTTGTCAACGGGAATATTCCGGAAAGCGTTCAGGCATCTCCGGTATCCCTCCTGAATCGCCCGCATGCTCCTGGCATGGCTCATATCCGAATAAAAGCGGTTGAGCGCCTTCTTATATGCGCCTTTCTCGGTCTCAAATCCGCAGTTCTGATAATACAGATCCTCGATCTCATCGATATATTCCACCATCTTCAGCGCATTCATTCCCGCCTTCCCGGCACGGACCGGCCGGATATCCGGGCAAAGCCTCTTCAGCGCTTTCAGATAATCCTTGTTTTTTCCGGTTGTATATTCCGCGAAATTCACATAATCGAACTCATACCCCAGATCCTTCAGAATCTGCTGCGCGAGCTCTCCGTAATAGCCGAGCCTGCAGTAGCCCATCGACATCATCAGTGTATCCGCACCTGCCTCGAGAGACTCAATCATGCTCCCGAGAATCGTCTTGAACGGAGTGCATACCATATCCGGCGCATATTTCGCACCCAGCTCCATCGTCCGCCTCGTGAGCCGGGGCTGCATTACGTATTCCTGCTCCAGTCCGACTTCTACGAAGTACTGGATGACATAATTGTATCTCGCAATCATCGGGAACGAAATTTTCTTCTTTGCCTTCGATTCTTTCGCCATCAGGCTTCCGCCCCCTCTCCCTGCGTCTTTCCGGCATCCATCGCTTCAATCAGCTCTTCTTCCTTTTCACGGCTGAGTTCCTGGCCGGATGCGCCGCGGTTCATCCTAAGAATATCGATGAAGCTTTCCAGTCTCGTCTCCACACCGGCGGTTCCGGTCTGCGCGTCCAGCGTCAGCTGAAGAATCGGAATCCGTGTTCCCTCTGCCTTACGGACAATCATATCGTCTACCATGGAATCGAGAGCGCATGGATATGCGGAAAGAAGGATGATTCCATCGATCTGCTTCATATGCATGGCGATGCCGCCGGCAATTTCTCTGGAAAAATCCCATTTCAAAGTCGGAGAGATTTCATTCGCTCTCTCTCTTGCTTTCTTCCGATCGACGAAATCCGCCCGGATCGGGATGACATTCATCTTCTTCAACATGTCAATCACCGGTTTTCCGATATAGTCATCCTCCGCAATATAGCTGTGCGCGCCGACGGCGACCCGAAGACCGTTTCTCCGGTAAAGCGCTTCCGCCGCTTTCACCTTCGACGCGAACTCCCGGTCCGCGGCTTTCCGTCCCGCACGGTACGCATTCTTCCCTTCCCTCGCGCTGAATCCCAGTTCCCTTGCCATCAGGATCATCGCAGATTCCTCGTCCTTCTTTCCCTGTACGTTGACATTATAGGAGAGGATCTGAATATTTTCATTCCGGAAAACATTCCGGGCAATATCCGGAAGTCCTTCGAACGAGGTGCAGTACACTCTCCGGATTCCGAAGTCCACAACCCTGGGGATCAGAATATAGTCACATTTTCCGATCAGCGATTTCACATGTCCCAGATAAATTTTCATTGCAAGACACATCTCATCAATCGCGGCCTTCATCCCATCTTCCTCAATTTTACGATTCGTCGGCTGACTGATCACCAGATGTACGCCCAGCGTACGGAAATATTCACGCCAAAGCGTCCCGTTTCGATAATACAAAAATGCCCGCGGAATTCCTACCGTAATCGGTTCTTTTTCCTGTGCCTGCTTTCGGGCATAATCTTTCAGCGCCATGATTCCTCCTGATGTCCGCTCCGAAAGGTTCCTCCCGGCGCGGCTTTTACTGAAGCTGTAATAGTCTTATTTTACTTCAAATATTAGAAATTGAAAACGCACACTTTCAAAAATATGTCTGTATTTCACGTGCGGGCTGTATTTTTTTGCATTCCTTTCGGACAGCCGGCATTGCGTCAAAGATCAGCTCCTTTTTTGCTCTTTTTTCGCAAAATGATTCAAAATAGTGTAAAATAAAAGCGATTGTTAACATATATCCATGAAGAAGCTTTTTCTCTCCGCTTCTTCAAAAAGAAAGAAGGAACGCCGGTAATGGACATCCAGCGGAAAGCTTTGATTCTAAACAGCTGCATCCGTGAAAACAGCAATACGGAAGCTCTCCTCGGAGTATTCCGGGATGAATTTTCCAGGCTTACCGGGAGCGTTCCCGATGAAATACGCCTCGCAGAAGCAGACATCGGTCCCTGCACCGCCTGCCGGTACTGCCAGCAGGACTGGTCAAAATACACCTGCTCGCAGCGGGACGATATGGACTGGATCTCCGGACGGATTCTGGATGCAGAGCTTCTGATCGCCGCATCCCCGATCCATTTCTGGTATGCCGCCCCTCCTCTTATGTCCGCCATGGACCGGCTGGCATATTCTATGGATATGTATTACGGCGGTGAAAAAGGCCCCGCTTTCCTGAAAGGGAAATCTCTCTGCGCTGTCACAAGCTGCGGATATCCGATATCAAAAGGATCGGATCTTTGGGAAGAAGGAATGAAACGCGCCGCGAAGCATATGAAAATGCGCTGGCTTGGAATCTTAGCCGAACGGCATATGGGATACGATGTCCCCTTCATGGATAAGAAGAAAGAAGAAGATGCGCGGGCCTTCGCACATGAAATTTTCCAAAAATGGAACGCATGAGCCCCGTTTTCGGTGCGCCTCTTCATGCAGGCAAGGCAAGTTAAAGAAAGGACCCACTTATGGCAGAGGAAAAAACCAGATCCAATCAAACCACCATCCCCGGCTTTTTTGTAAAAGCCGATTTTCGTACGCTCGGCGCATCCGCCGTTCTGATCATCGGATGGCTTCTTATTTTTCTTTTGATTCTCCGAACGCCAAATCTCAGCAAGCAGCTGCAGGATATGAAAACGCTGATCGGGTTCAGCGCCCTGACTGCCGTCGTAACGTTCTTTGTCATCTGGAATTTCCTGAGAACAGAGCGGACCAGCCTGTTCATGGATGTCGACCATATGATTATCCACAGCTTTCCGGGTGTAACCGTCGATCTCCCTGTTTCAGAGATTAAAAAATGCCGCCTCGGATTTAAGGAGCGCGGTCTTGTCACATCGAAAAACAGGACGAATGTCACGATCTATTGGAAGAAGCACAGCATGACATTCGGTCTTCATGAAAATACAAACGTGGACACCTTAGTTGAAGCTCTGGACGAATGCGGAGTTCCTTTCGAGGCAACCTGGGGCGGAAAGCCATCCGTCAGGCTCGACCAGCGCCTCGCGGAAGGCACTCCGATTCTGGAGTTTCTTTATCAGGAAGACATGAAGGGAATGCAGAACGGCATTCACCTGTAAAATGTACCGGATGTGTCCGCCCTCTGTATTGCCCGGACTGTTTCCGTTTCTCAGAAAGGAGGCTTGCTATGAAAAAAGAAGATGTTGTATTGCTGGATTCCATCGCGCATTCCGCGCCGGAGCACCGGGACCGGATTATTGTCGGAGGCTCTCATGGAGGCCTTAATGTAGGTCAGGTTCTTCTGAACCGGGTGCATCCGAAATTCGCGGTTCTGAACGACGCCGGCATGGGGAAAAACGACGCCGCGATTCTCGGCGTAAAACTTCTGGGAGAAAACGGCATCGCCGCCGCGTCCGCAGACTGCATGACCGCGATGATCGGAAACGCGGACGACACCTATGAAAACGGCGTTCTCTCTTTTGTAAACAGCGCCGCCGAAAAAATGGGAATTAAAGTCGGCATGAAGGTGAAAGAAGCCTGCGACATCGCTGACCGCGCCTGACCGGCTCTCATCGGCCGCATCCGGCTTACCGACAGATTATTATCGGCTGCATCCAGTTTTTTCGGATGCAGCTTTTTTTGCATATTCGATGAGCTTTCCGGCCGCAGCCCCAATCATGGCGCATCGACAGTCCGGGAAGACATGACTGGTCGGGAAGGTCTGATAAGAAGCCAGACCTTTTCCCTGCTCCTCGATCCGGTCATAGATATATTTTCCGTGGACATCCGCCGGAGCAACCGGATCCCGATCCCCGGTTATAATATGAATGTTCCGCTTCGCCAGATCCTCCGCCTTCGAGGAAACATCGAATTTTTCGTATTCCCTTTCCAGCTCCTGAAAGAATTCCTCTTTGTCCGCATTGACCCAAGGGAGATAGTCTTCGACCGTGCGGTAAAGCACCGCATGCTTATCCGGATCCTTAAGCGAAAGCTTGTACATTCTTCCGAAATCAAACGGCGCCGCAGCGACCGCGCCGCGGACAAAATCACAGTCCGCCGCCGTCTGAAGCGTGACAAAGCCGCCCAGACTTTGTCCGAAAAGAAGGATATTTTCACCGTCGATGCCGTATTTTTCCTGATTTTCCGGGTTCCGGCAGAATGCCAGCATCTCCTTCGCATCCCGAAGCACCCCCGACAAAGAATATTTCCCGCTTGACCCGAAGCATCCATGGTAATGATAGGATAGAACCGCGAATCCGATTCTCCGGAATGAATTCGCCGCGTCTTCCAGAGGATCCGTTCCCGGGAACCCATGATTGATTAGCACGAGCGGGTGCTTCCCACTTCCTCCCGGCGTCTGAAGGATCGTAAGCATCGTCCCCCGTTCACTCTCCAGCCTTAATTCTATGTCCTCCGGCGGCTCGTTCCAGTCAGCCGGGTGATCCCTGAATAAATATTTCAAATCGAGCATATCTCTTCCTCTCCAAATCTTGCGTTTCGAACAGCAAAGCCGCCCGAATGGCGCGAATTAATACCTATAGCATTACTAGGATATCACCGGAGAAGCCCGCTTTCAACGCCTGGAGAGATGAATCTGCTTTCTGCTGAAAATATTTATTTCTCTTCTTTGTTTTCCGCGATACAATGAATCTAGTTATTCTACTATGAAGAAAGCAGAGAAAGAAAAAGCAAAGATTATGCGTGAAGAAGAATACGAACAGAATGAGTTTGAAGAAGATATTCCGGAAGAGCCGCTTCCGCGGGTTGACCTTGGGGACTTCTCCCATCTGATTATCCTGGATTTGGAATGGAACAGTCCGATGAACCGGTACCATAAGGAGCAGAACGGGATCCGTCTCCGTTCGGACATCATCCAGATCGGTGCGGTAAAAACCGATACGGATCTTCAGACCGTTTCTGAATTCAACGCATTAATCTATCCGGAGACCTACCGGAAAATGAATCGGAACATTACGGAAGTCACGGAGATCACAGACGAAATGCTGGACGGAAAGCCGCCTTTTACGGAGACGGCGCCGGAATTTCTGGACTGGTGTGGAGATAATTCCTCCTTGTTCACATGGAGCGCGAACGACATCAATGAATTAACGGAGAACATGATTTTCTACGGGTTCGAGGACGATGTTCCCCGCCTTCCCAGATGCTTCGACATGCAGCTGATGTTCGACGATCAGATCACGATGGAAGGACGCGATTTTTCACTCAGCTACCGCAATCTGGAAACTCGGAATCAAGCAAAGCGGAATCAGCCATGACGCTTTCAGCGACGCGATGAATACGCTCGCTGTGATGAAGCATCTTGATTTCTCGGATGGAATCGAATATTACGAAATCTGACCGATGGCCCGTTCCATGAGATCCAGACGCGGTCCAGCCGATTGGGCTGCCGCTCGTCCCGGCAAAAACAGGGCTGGACAGGAGCTTCAGGAACACTTTTGGAGAAAGAACGTAAAAAAATAACCCATCTAATAGCCCATTTAAAAGTCAAAATGAGGTTATTTGAGGGTGATAATAACAGAAATAAAAAAGACCGCTTGTCTCCAAGATTGAAAAATCAAGGGTTCAAGCGGTTTTTCATTGGTGCGCCATCAGGGGTTCGAACCCTGGACACCCTGATTAAGAGTCAGGTGCTCTGCCAGCTGAGCTAATGGCGCATTCCTAACGAACAGATGTTATTTTATCATTTTGATGAATGTCTGTCAACACAAATTTTCGATTTCTTTCGATTTCCTGTTCAAGGAAAAAACGAAGGGCAGAACAGCCGTCCACCCCTCATCACTCCCATACTGCTTCTTTTTCTTATTCGCAGGTTCTTCTGCGCAGTGGATCACTTTTCATCCGCATCAGGAGAAGATTCCGCCGCAGCCGAACTCTCCGATGGATTCCACGTGTCCGCTTCGCTTTCCGGAACGACATTCGCCGGTTCGAACAGAATTTCCGTCGTATAGATCCGTTCCTCTTCCATGGCGTGGAATACCGCTCCATGATCCTCGATAATCTTTTTGCAAGTTTTTACTCCGATCTTCGTGCTCTCTACGAGCTTCGCCTCCGAACGGATATGATTCTGGAACACCAGCTTGATTTTATCCTGGATATAATCGACTTTAATCTCAATCGGGAAATCAATGCTTGCGTATTTCAGCATATTTGAAAACAAATTGTCAAATACGCGCATAATCGCCTGAATATCGACTTTCACCATGATCCCTTCCGGAATGTCAAATTGGTTGTTTACCCTAAATCCCTGAATTTCAAGCTCCGTCTCATGTTCAACGATCAGCTGCCGGAACAGAACAGAACCGTCCACCTCTTCAAAGGAACGAGTATCCTGCTTCTGATTCCCGAACACAAGGAAATAATTAAACAGTTTATCCGAAAGATTCTTCAGCTGAATCGCCTTGTCCTTGCAGGAATGGATATAACGGTTCAGTTCTTCCTTTGTCTGGTATTTTCCGCCTTCGATGATGTCGATATATCCGATCAAAGACGTCAGAGGGGTACGGATGTCATGCGACATCGATGTAATCAGTTCCGTATTCGCGTCCAGCGCCGCCTTCTCGCCCTCCGTTTTCTCTTTCAGGGATTTCCGAAGCACCTCCACGCTGTCAGACAAAATTCCGATTTCATCATTATTCGTACGAGCCGCCGGATGGTCCAGATCACCCTCACTGATTGCGCGCACGTCTTTCGAGCCGTCAATGATCCGGCGGATAACCGATTTGTTATAGATCAGGATCACCAGGAAAAATACGAAAACAGATACAAAAACCGACACAATCGACATAACCAGATACCAGGTCTGCTGGTTATGCACATTAATGTATACGTAATATTTTCCATCGCTGAAACGGACAATCTGATTATTATGATCCTCTCTGAAATTGGAAACGTCAATGGACAAAGACGCATATACAAACGGCGCGTTATTCGAGCTGTTCGAATAATCCGTACTCCCGTCCTTGCTCCGCACGTCCATCCGGACTCTTCCGCTGTTATCCACAATCCAGCCGGATGTAAACTGAATTCCGTCTTTATTATAGACAACAAGCTCCGTATTTCTCTGGCTGTCCACCCATTTCTGAAGCGCCGCTGTGTCATCCCCCCGCAGTTTCTGATCTTTTATCTGCATTTCCAGAGATTCATACCGGCTGTCCAGAACCTGATTTAAAATCGGCCGGGATGAGAAGAATTTCCCGCCGATCTGATACTCGATCATGGACAAAGTAGCATAGAGAGCGATCGCCAGCGCCGCGGCAAAAAGAACCACCGCCGTCAGCTTGACATTCAGAGAAACAAATCGTTTGCTTCCAATCGACTGATCGACCTTCTGCCAGATCTTCCGCAGTTTCTGCTTTCCAGTCTCCTTAGTCAATCCGATATCCCTTCCCCCACACGGTCTTGATAATTTCCGGTTTCCGCACGTCATTCTCCAGTTTTTTCCGCAGATTCAGAACATGCACCATGATCGTATTGCCGGCGGAAGACGTGTACTCATTTCCCCAGACATGCTCGTACAGTTCCTTATTGCTGACGACCTGTCCGCGGTGCTCCATGAAATAACGGAGAATGCTGTATTCCTTCTCGGTCAGGTTGATCCACTTTCCATTCTTCTTCACCGAACGGCTCCGGATGTCAACCACTACATTCTCGGAAAGACGGGTGCTGTCCGCGGAATCGCCGGACGTTCTCGGGCGGTCGTATTCATTATGACGGCGGATCAGCGATTTTATCTTCATCAGAAGCTCCGTCTGCGAAAAAGGCTTCACCAGAAAATCATCGCCGCCCATGGTATAGGCTTCTACTTTATCCCGGTCCTGTGACTTCGCGGTTACGAAAAGAACCGGCACGCTGGAGCGCTCGCGGATTCTGCGGCAGACTTCAATCCCGTCCATGTCCGGCATCATGATATCCAGCACAACGACATCGATCTCACGTCCCTCATATACGAAATCCACCGCAGTCTGTCCATTCTCCGCTTCTGTAACATCATATCCTTCACTCGTCAGAAGAATGCTCATGACTTCCCGGATATTCGGATCATCATCCACAATCAGAATTTTGTTATGCATATAGTTTTCTCCGTCTCGTTCAAACTGAGCTGCCGCAGATCCCGGACATAGAGATCCGATTCCCGTTCGATCGCGTCCTGATCGCCGGCGCTGATCTCTTCCCGGATTCCAACGGTAAAAAAGCCTTCCGAATTCGCGGTTCGAATCGCATATAAGCCATCTTCAAATACGGCGGTGCGTCCTGCTTCCGTTCCAAGATCCGAAAGCACCAGACGGAAAATTTCCGGTTCACCCTTGGAAAACTTAAGATCTCCCGAACTGTAAATATGCTGGAAGTAATCAAGAGCGCCGACACGTTTCAGTGCGATTTCCACAAGATATCCGTCCGTGGATGTAAGGATCACCATCGGAATTCCGGCGCTTCTGAATTGATCAAGCAGTTCTTTCGCACCCGGCCTGTAATCAGCTTCACTTGAATAATAATCCCGCATTTCTTCAGAAAGGGCCTTCGCGACCGCATTCTGATCCATTGGAAGATGGTAGTTTCGGATCAGATATTCCGCGCCGCTGGCCGAATTCAGCGTGAAAAGCTTATCTCCCAGATGCTCTTCCGGCGTAATTCCTCTTTTTCGAAGGAAACGGGCGCCCGCGTCATGCCAGACCGGCATCGAATCGATGAGCGTACCGTCCATGTCAAAAATCGCCGCGTCAATTCCGGGGCTCGCCGGTCTGGATCCGGACCCGCTGCCTTCTTCAGGCACCCCTGATTCTCCGCGCTTCATTTCTTCCTCGTCTGCCGCATCGATCATTCCTGTTTTCTCCATTTCCCGTTCATTCCGAACCCTGTCCGGATGGGCTTCCACAGCTCTTTTCTCTGATAAATTACCAATATTTTATCCTATTTTACAGGGGAACGCAATCGACGCACCGTTTTCTGCCCGGTTACCGGAATTTTACAACGATCTCACGACCGCCCGACGCCTCCTGGATTAAATTCTTTATTACAACTTCCGCGTTCTCATCTGCTGCTTCGAGAAGTCCTGACGATTTTGCAGATGCCTTTGCATCCTTCTCCGCATCCGCGATGGCAGCGGCAGCGGATTTCTTTCCGCTTCGAATTATTGAAAAATTCGTATCGATGAACTCGATGCTTTCCGCCGGGACTTCGACACCCTGCACCTTAGAATGAGGAACCGTAACCGTAACCTTTTTGTCCGTCACCGATACCCTTGCCTCCAAAAGATCGAACCCTGCCCGTACCGTCGCCGTATATTTTATCAAAAACCTGTCTTTATTGATCAAAGGGATTTTCCCTTCTGTTTCTTCAATCACTCCGGACGCGACATATTTCTGTGTCGTGACTTCGGACGCCGCACGCAGCTTTCCTTCGATGACATCCGGCTTCGCACGCTTCGAATCATAGATATGGTAAACCCCGATCACAACGATGACAAGCAATGCCAGAAGAATCACGATCCCGATCCGCATGCCGGCCTTTGTTCTGTTTCTGCCCAAAATATCACCTCTTCCGCATTCTGAAAACAAAAATATGTTCCGATAGAAACAATGCTATGTTTATCCACTCCCTGAAATGCCACCTTTTCTCCGAGAAAATCTGATTTATAAGTTCGCTCATCTCCCCATCGAATGTTAGGCACAACATAAAGCCCTTGATGGCTTAAGTAATACCCCACTGCTCTGTTCAGATAGATATCAGCGATTTGAACACATAACGGCGCGTCAAGATAATGTGAACAATCTGGTGTAACTATTCCCGGAAACCTCTTTAGATCGTCAACGTACTCTTCGGTATTTATTAATATTTCCCGAAAATTGATATCATTTTCATAAAAGCATACAAAATCATTCTTATCTTGGCTCCGCTCTCTGATTGAGAACGGAACCATCCCTTCAGAAATAATAATATCTTTTGGTGCATCAATATGTGGTATTTCAAACTTTCCATCGAAGAATGCAGTTTCTACCAAAGAAACTCTAAAACCTTCATCTACCAGATTAGTCGCTGTCTTTCCCATGTTCTGCCTCCCACCTCAATATTGCTTCTGCCCCTTCTATAGCACCAGCAATATTGTATGTAGCGCATTCCTCAGGGAATTTAGTCATTAGTTCCTTGTAGCACTTAACTAATTCAGTATTTGGTTTTTTTTCAACAACCTCCTCCAATACCTCACTAATCCAGGAATATTCCGAAGCAGTGCATTCATTATTCAAGAAATCTATTGTCGATGTAATGTCTTCTGATAGGATATCAGTTAAAAGTTTCTGGCATTCCTCTATTCCGTCTGCCCACTCTCCGCAACTAATATCTTCCACATATTCTCTGCGTTTAATGACTTCTCTAAACTTTTCTATATTCATTTTTTCTTACCCCCTTTACCATATGGTTGTTTAGCATCTGGAAAGATGGTTCCTATTTGCCCATGTGTTCGTATAACTCCAACACGAACTCCTTTCCACATTCCAAATACAGCCACTCCATCCTTGGTATGTCTATTTCCTTTCAAATTTGCCACATGCTCTCCTGCATGTTTTATGTCCTTGCTAGTCCAGTTCTTTGGAAACCACGATTGTCCCATAGATTTTGTTTTTGCCTTATTTGTATGGTCCAAAACATGTCCTACTCGTACCCCATTAGGATAGGTCTTCTCAACCTTATATCTAATGCCATACATATCAAGTTCGTTCATGCCCGCTTGTCCGTGTCCCCCACTCTTAAGCCGTATATGATTGCCGTTACGTGGCTTTGTATAGGCGCCTTCATTTGAATGAACTACTGAGAATTGGCTTGCAGATCCGGCAGCACCTCGAGTATTTAAAACTCTTCCTGATTTAGTTGTACCCATAGATGTTCCCTCCTGTCATAATTGACAGACAAGGAACTAAAACAATTTCTTTTTTCATTTTTACCTCATCTTTCTGTCAAGAATTATTCTTGACCAAACAATAAAAAGATTTATAGTTGCATTTTTTATTGCTCTCTCAGAAAGATTGAAGTAGAATATAATATACCAAATATGAAAGATTCTACTGAGTCTTTCTTTGAGAGAACGTATAACTGCGCCAACAGTTATGCGTTTTTTCTTTACCTATGTAAAGCCTCTCATAATTTTGCCTCCTTTCTCTGGGTAAAGATAATAGATATCTTAATTAAGCATTTTTATGTTTATCATTGTTTTTATAATCAGATCTATCCAATTTTCTCCTATTTTTAGCAAAAGCCTGCGAAACATAATATGTCTCAACAATTTCCTTAGGTTTCATTCCCTTACTCTCATTGTATGGAATCATAACCTCCGCACATAATGCCTTAGCCTGCCATTCAACACTACAATATGCTGGTATTTCTTTATCCTCAAAACTTCTGTTATAAAGAGGAGTATATCCTATTTCAAACAAAAACACATGGCAGATTTCGTGACAAATAAAACCAAGAAATGCTCCTATCCTTTTCTTATACGCTCCCCCAATACACAGTTGCTTTTATCTCGATTGTGAATCCGCCTCTATCATTAGGAGTACATCTAGCCATTGTTTGTTTGAGGCGCCAGTTTATTATCTTCGACGATAACATAATCACAACCTTCAAAAACATCACATACCTTATCAAGCACTTCAAGAACAGGAAAAGGCCCCGTAAGAGGAACATCAAATAATTTCCTAAAATACATTGCAAATCTACGTAAATCTTTTCTACTAGTTGGTTTTGTTTCGTAATCCATTTACTTTGATGTATCCTCCTTCTTGCTCAATAATTCCATGATTTTCATTGCCGTATCATCGTCCAAATCATCAAAAGCTCTGGCAAAAGCTAACACAGCTTTTCTCTGCACATTCCCCGCCTTTTTAGAATCAATTTTATATTGCGCCCTTGACTCTTCAATAGCTTCTTCTAATTCCTCCTTTTCACTTGCTGTAAGGTGATAATGGTCAACAAGTTTGGAAACCCAATCAGCAGGAACATTCTTCTTACCATTTTCCACAGCTGAAATAAATGGCAATGAAACTCCAAGTATTTCAGCCATATCGCCCATTACTTCATGATGCTTGATTCTTAACACACGTACAAATTCACCATATTTTGTATATGACATAATACAAGCTCCTTTCTTTATACCAAAAATATTATCATTACTTTATCTAATAATCAAGAATTTTTTAACCTTAATTAGGTTAATCTTTCTTCAAAAAAACACCCCAGAACAGTTGTCCTGAGGTGTAATAAGTCGTATTTGATTGTCCAAAGACGTAATACGTTGTGAAACGATTATCTCTTTGAGTACTGGGATGCCTTTCTCGCTTTCTTCAGACCATATTTCTGTCTTTCTTTCATTCTCGGATCTCTGGTCAGGAATCCGGCCGCCTTCAGCTGCGCCTTATACGCATCCGCGTCCGCCTCTACCAGGGCTCTGGAAATGCCATGCCGGAGGGCACCCGCCTGTCCGGTGAATCCGCCGCCGTTTACAAGAGCGACGACATCAAACTTGCCTTCGCATCCAGCAACGGAGAAAGGACGGAGTACTTCATTTCTCAGAAGCTCTGTCGGCATATAATCCTCCAAAGATTTTTTATTGATCGTAACCTTACCGGTTCCAGGGAGCAGTCTGACTCTGGCAACGGAAGATTTTCTGCGGCCTGTGCCGAAGTACTGTGTCTTAGCCATGATTTATTTCCTCCCTTTCTTACAGATCCAGAAGCTCCGGCTTCTGTGCCTCGTGCTTATGCTCCGGGCCTGCGTATACGTGCAGTTTCTTATACATCTGTCTTCCGAGTCTGCCGTTCGGGAGCATGCCCTTAACAGCGTGACGGATAACTTCCTCCGGCTTCTTGTCGAGCATCTCCTTCAGAGGAATCTCTTTCTTTCCGCCCGGAAATCCGGAATAGGAGGTGTAAATCTTATCATTCAGTTTCTTGCCGGTTACCGCAACCTTCTCTGCGTTGATTACGATGACATAGTCTCCGCAGTCTACATGCGGCGTATATGTCGGCTTGTTCTTGCCTCTCAGAATCGCTGCTACCTGGGACGCCACGCGGCCAAGAGTCTTCCCTTCCGCGTCGACTACGTACCACTTGCGCTCCACTTCCTGAGGCTTGGCGATGTACGATTTCATCTGTCGTCTTCCTTCCTGCCTACTGACAAAGCCTCCGCTTTGGTTTTCGGCCCTGCCTACTGTGATGCCGGAAGCATCATGGTCGGCATAACTAAAGTTTTACGTTCAGCCCGCGTGAGCTCCGGACGTATTCCATCCTGCCCGCGGAAAAACCAGTGTTTCTTCACAGAAACACTGGTTAATTATATGCCTTTTTATTCTGAATTTCAATCTTTTTCAGTCTCACACCGATTATTTTTTTGCGAACGCGGTTTTTCCGCGCGCCCCAGGGGTCTGCGTGCCCAGAGTTTTTGCACGCCTGGAGCTTTCGATCGTTCAGGATTTTCGGCCGCTCGGCTTTTCCAACTGTCCCAAGCCCCGGAGAATCCTTGTTCCGATCAGCGCTGCCATCGTCAGAAGACCTGCAGTAAGCGAAAGCACCGCGCCGACATGCGCTTCATAAGAAGATCCGGTGTTGTATTCGGTCTTTTTCCGATGATACTCTTTCTTCGCCGCCTTGTACTCCCGGTCCAGATCCTGCATTTTCCTGCGGTTATCCTTGTATTCGCCGCGGAACTCCTTCTTCCGGTCTCTCTGCTCCTTCCGAAGATCGGCATTCGTCTTCTGCTTCGCGTGCTTTATTTCTTTTCTGGCTTTCCGGGAAGCCGCGGAAAGATCTTTCGAACAGGCGGACTTCAGCCATTTTCTTTCCTTCTTCAGATGCTTTTTCGCTCTTTTAAGGACCCGCTTATCTTTCCGGAGATCCCGAAGCTCCTTCTTTTTTGCGTCATTCTTCATCTGAATCCTCCTCTCCGCCGCCGAACGCCTGATCCACCCGTTTCTTCGCAGAGTGAATCCATTTGTCCCGGCCTTCCTTTGTCAGAATGAGACCGAGAAGCGACGTGAATTTGTAGAAATAGCGGAAAACCGCTTCCGTCGCGATCAGGAACAGAATGAGAAGAAGAACGCATTTGCCGTTGATCGGCTGAATTCCGAAAAAGCTGCTGTGGAAAGTCAGCATATACAGGAATCCTGTCACCATAACGCTGATCATCGTAAGATGAACCCGGTTCATCGGCCTCGCAACCCGGGTAAGAATCAGAAACTCGCCCAATGCGACCAATCCGGATGCCGCTGTTGAAATGCTGTCCTCATCGATCTTCATGATCTGCCCGAACAGAAGCAGCCCGCTTACGCTGAGAAATATCGTAATTCCCGCGGGAGCGGCCATTTTGAATACCTCTCCCAGAAAGCTTCCTTTGATTTTTTCCTTTGTCGGTTCAAATGACAGGACGAAGCTCGGAAGCCCGATCGTAAATATACTGATCAGCGTCACCTGCGACGGCTGCAGAGGATAGCGGAGTACGCTCACCATCGAGAAAATCGCGAGAAGAAGCGAGAAAATATTCTTTGTCAGATACAGAGTCGCTGTCTTCGTGATATTTCCGACCACGCGCCGCCCCTCATCCACGACGGCAGGCATCCTTCCGAAGTCGGAATCCAGCAGAACCAGCTGCGCCGCATTGGAAGCAGCCTCGCTCCCCGACGCCATCGCGATCGATGTATCCGCGTCACGGAACGCGAGGATATCGTTCACGCCGTCTCCCGTCATTCCAACGGTTTTGCCCTTTTTCTTGAGAGCGCGGACAATCATCCGCTTCTGCTCCGGCGTAACACGGCCGAATATGGTCGTGTCCAGAACCGCCTTGTCGATTTCCTTCTGGCTTTTCAGCGTCCGCGCGTCGACATACCGATCCGCGTTTTCAATTCCCGCTTCTTCCGCCACTTTTGAAACAGTAACCGGATTATCGCCGGATATGACCTTCACCTCTACACCGTTCCCCGCGAAATAGCGGAACGTTTTCGGCGCGGCCTTCCGGATCGGGTTTTTAAGGCAGATGAGAGCGACCGGGTAGATTTCCCCGTTCACAGGACCTCCTGCGGGATCGTCCTCCGCGATCGCGAACGCCAGCACACGGAATCCTTCCTCGCTGTAAGATTCAATTTTCTCTCCATACGAATCGTAATACGGCCCCAATACGTATTCCGGAGCGCCGAGAATACAACAGCCGTCCTCAAATAAAGCGGAGGAGTACTTATATTTTGAAGAAAATCCGGTGACCTGCAGCGCCTTTCTGCCCGAAGCGTCCGTAAAACAGGCCTGCATTGCTTCCATTGTGATGTTGTCCGGCTCCATGTTCGCGCAGAAATCCGAAATAATCTGCCGTACCTTCCGTTCGCTCGCACCTTCCGCCAGAATGTGGAATTCTTCCACTTCCATGGAATTCTCCGTGATCGTACCGGTCTTGTCCACGCAGAGCACATCAACTCTGGCCAGCGTCTCGATGCAGCGCATATTCTGCACCAGAACTTTCTTTCTGGCAAGATTCACCGTACTTACGATCATCGCGCCACTCGCCATCATGAACAGTCCTTCCGGAAGCATGCCGAGAACTGCCGCCACCATACTTGTGACACTGCTTTCAAAGCTCTGCCCCATCACATGGTACTGCTGGTAAAATAAAATGATGCCGATCGGGATAATTAAAATCCCGATCACAATCAGCATCCGGTCCAGCGAACGGACCATCTTGGAGCGGGTATCGTGCTTCCCGGTTTTTGTCGCCTCGACCGTCAGCTTGTTGATATACGAATTTTTTCCGACCGCCGTAAGCCTCGCCGCGCATTTTCCGGACACGACAAAGCTCCCTGAGTACAATCCGTCCCCAGGGCTCTTTTCAATTTCATCCGACTCTCCGGTAATCAGAGACTCATTCACCTGCACAGAGCCTTCCAGCACTTCCGCGTCCGCCGGAATCCGGTTTCCTGCGGAAAGAACAATCACATCGTCCAGAACCAGCTGCTCCGAAGGGACCTCCGTAGAGATTCCGTCCCTGTAAACCGCAACACGCGGCATCGCCTTAAACTTCAAGCTGTCCAGAGCCTGCTTGGATTTTATCGCCTGCAGAATTCCAATGACCGTATTCACGACGACAATGATCATGAACGTAAGATCTCTGTAGGATCCGACCAGAATCAGAAGAACCGCCAGAACCGTAAAAATCAGATTGAAGTAGGTCAGCACATTCTCCCGGATAATCTTTTTGACCGAACCGGTGGACGTATCTACTTCTTCATTTACCTGTCCCTTTGCCGTCCGGCTCTGAACCTCCGAAGCCGTAAGTCCTGTCATGAACGAACCGCTCCTCCCTTCTACACGCCCAGAATCTCCCGCGCGAGCCTCAGGAAATCCTCCCGTATAATCTTCGGATCCGTCTCTTCATACAAATACGCGCGGAAAATCACGCCGGCATATACGCCGGTCAGATCCGTCATGATATCGTTCCGCTCCTGATCCGTGAGCTCCTTGCCGAGATCGTTTTTCATCTTCTGATCCAACGCCTGATACAGAGTCCTTCCGCGTTCTGAACTTACAATCGTGGAAAGCTCTGTCATAGTCAGAAGCAGATTGCTCTCCAGGTTTTCCATATGATGGAGGAACAGATCCAGAATCCGTTCTGTCCCCGCCGATTTCAGATTGCAGTAATACCGATACGATTCTTCGAAATCCGATTCCATAACAGATTCCATCAGACTCTGCATGGATGGGAAATGATTAAAGACCGTCGTCCTCGACATGTCTGCTTTATCCGCGACATCCTGATAGGTAATTTTCGAAGCGCCCTTCTCCATCATGACCTCCCGTGCGGCCTTTATGATCAGTTCCCTGTTCTGTGCTTTCTTTCCCCAAACTTTCGCCATATATGTTCTCCTTGTCAAAGAAGGCGACCATAAAAGTTCAGCATGAGTTTCCGAAACTAGCAAGGATGATATGTGTACGAACCCAGCTTCGTCTTATGCTCCTGCCGGCGGCTCCACCAAGTGCCGCCGGCAGATACTCTATTTAATTACTAACCGAATAACCTTTTTCTTTCCCTTGCGGAGAATCAGCTCTCCGTCCGTGAAATCGCCTGCTTTCAGTGAAAGCCTCGGATCGGTCACCTTCTCGTCATCAATCGTGACACCGCCCTGTTCCACGGTTCTTCTGGCGTCTCCATTGCTGGACGCGAATCCCACTTCCTTAAGAATCGACAGAAGTCCTTTGCCATCGCCTTCAAAGTCGGACGCTGCATATTCCTTCTTCGGGATGTTCTCAGAATCCGGTCCGCCGCCGAAAGCAGCCCGCGCCGCCTTCTGCGCTTTCTCCGCTTCTTCTTTTCAGTGCACCATCTTCGTCACTTCGTAAGCCAGCGTTTCTTTCGCGATATTGATTTCCGAACCCTGCAGCGCAGAAAGCCTCCGGACCTCGTCCATCGGAAGGAAGGTCAGCATGCGGAGACATTTCTCCACATCCGCGTCGCCCACATTCCGCCAGTACTGATAGAACTCATACGGGGACGTCCGTTCCGGAGACAGCCAGAGAGCGCCCTTTCCGGTCTTTCCCATCTTTTTGCCTTCGCTGTTCGTAAGAAGGGCAAACGTCATGCCGTAGACTTCTTTCCCAACTTCCTTCCGCGTAAGATCGATTCCGGCGATGATGTTCGACCACTGGTCGTTCCCGCCGAATTCCATCTTCACATCGAAGTCCCGCGCCATAACCATGAAGTCATAGCCCTGCATCAGCATATATCCGAATTCGAAGAACGAAAGTCCGTTTTCCCTGGCCATTCTCTGCTTGAACGCCTCGGAGCGGAGCATCTGATTTACATTGAAATCTTTGCCGATCGTCCGCATGAATTCCACGAAATTAAGGTTCCGGAGCCATGCCCCGTTATTCACGCTGACGGCTTTCCCCGGAAGCGGCTCTCTGTTCTCGTGGCCGGGAACGAAAACGCCTCCGTTCCCTTCATATTTCCATCCGTCGTCAAAGGGCAGGAACTGATCGAACAATTTCTTGAACTGCGCGCAGTTATAATCGATCGTCTCGACATCCATAAGCTTGCGCATATCCGTTCTTCCGGACGGATCGCCGATCATTCCCGTACCGCCGCCGATCAGTGCGACCGGCGTATGTCCGTACTTAAGCATGTAGGACAGAATGATAATCTGCATGAAATGACCGACATGCAGACAGTCCGCCGTCGGGTCAAAGCCGATATAGAATTTAATTTTTTCTGTCGCAAGAAGCTTCCGGACCGCTTCCTCATCGGTCACCTGCTCCACGAATCCTCTTTCCTTCAGAACGTCGAATACATTATCGTACGTGCTGACAGAATCCGGAATTGTAATCATATTCCTGTTTTCCTCTCTCTTCTCTATTTTGTTCCGTAAAGACGGTCCCCGGCATCCCCCAGTCCCGGCAGGATATACGCGTTCTCATTCAGCTTTTCGTCCATCGCAGCAATGAAGACGTTTACATCCGGATGCGCTTCGGTCAACGTTTTAATTCCTTCCGGCGCCGCAATCAGACAAAGAAAACTGATTTTCTTCGCGCCGCGTTTCTTGATGGCATCAATCGCTGCAACCGCGCTCCCGCCGGTAGCCAGCATCGGATCCAGCACAAACACTTCCCGCCTGTCAATATCCTTCGGAAGCTTGCAGTAGTATTCCACCGGTTCATGGCTGTCCGGATCCCGGTACATCCCGACAAAGCCAACCTTCGCATTCGGAACCAGCGCCAGCATCCCTTCTACAAATCCGAGTCCCGCCCGGAGAATCGGAACGATCGCGATATCTTCGCCGTCCAGCATATTCACCTTCGTGCGGCACATCGGCGTCTCAATCTCCACTTCCTTAAGCGGAAGATTCCGGGTCGCCTCAAACCCCATAAGCATCGCTACCTCTGTCGCAAGCTCCCTGAACTCCTTCACCGTCGTATCTTTTTTCCGCATCAGCGCCACCTTATGCTGAATCAGCGGATGATCAAATACATAGACTCTTCCCATGTCCATCCTGCCTTTCGTATTGTCTACCACGCTGCAGTCTCCTGCTCCTGTCTTTTTCTCTCAAGACCGGATTTTACATCTCATCCAGCATCTTCACGCGCTTCTCATGATGTCCGCCGAGAAATTCTGCATTCAGCCAGGCATCCGTCATCTGAATCGCAAACTCCGTAGGAATCAGGCGTCCGCCCATCGCCAGCATGTTCGCGTTATTATGCTGTTTCGCAAGCTTCGCCATCTCAACCGACGTTACAAGCGCGCAACGGACTCCCTTTACCTTATTCGCCGCCATGGAAATGCCGATCCCCGAGCCGCAGAATACCATGCCGAGATCACCCTTTCCTGCCATGAGCGCCTGTCCCGCCTTCTGTCCGTAAACCGGATAGTCAACCGGATCCGTCGAATCGCATCCGACGTCATAGATATCATAGCCCATATCCTTAAGGTGCGCCGCAACCTTCATCTTAAGTTCATACCCCGCGTGATCGCTTCCGATTACAATCGTCATAACTGCTCCTTTCCGGAAGGCATGCTCTTCTGCCTTCTTCTGCCCGCGAAAACAAGTAAAAATAATATATTCAACCGCGCCTGACAGCGCTTATACATGAATAATATGAAAGCCGGAGGATTTCAGCATCCGGTTCATCACGGAAAATCCAAGGCCCTCCTCCGGGAGCGCCGATGCCAGAATCACTTCAATGCCGTCCCGGTCCGCCTTCCGAAGATCCGCGAAGAAATACCTCGCTGCTTCTCTTTCATGCGCCTCGTCAAAGAAAAGGACCCTCACTTTCTGTCCCGCTTCTTCTCTCCGTTTCTGCTCCGCGAGAATCGCCTTCCGCACATTCTCCGGATCCCCGTCAAAAAGAATCATCTCCGCGTCCGGCGCGTAATGCTTGTATTTCTGTCCCGGCGCCTTCGGATGAAAATCGTCCCTCGACGGATCCGGTCTCTGGTTCAGCGTCGGATCGAGAAGCACGGGCTTTCCAAGAGCCTCTTCAAAATCTCTCTTTGTCAGAAATCCAGGCCGGAGAATCATCGGAGAAGCCCCCGTCATATCGATCACCGTCGACTCAATGCCGACATCGCAGGGACCATCGTCGATCACAGCTTCGATTCGCCCGTCAAAGTCATCCAGCACATGCTGCGCCTCCGTCGGGCTTGGCTTTCCGGAAATATTCGCAGACGGCGCCGCGATCGGAAGCCCCGACCTCCGGATCAGTTCACTCGCGCCCTTTCCTCTGGGCATCCGGATTCCGACCGTATCCAGTCCGCCGGTCGTAACGTCCGGAATTTTCGGATCCCTCTTTACGATCATCGTCATCGGGCCCGGCCAGAATACCGCTGCCAGCGTCCGTATATCCTCTGTAATTTCCAGACAAAGCCCTTTCAGCTCTTCGATCTGAGAAATATGCACAATCGACGGATTATCCGCCGGTCTTCCCTTCACCTGATAGATTTTACGCACCGCCTCCGGATTCAAAGCGTCCGCGCCCAGTCCATAAACTGTTTCCGTCGGGAACGCCACAAGACCGCCGCTCCGGATAATCTCCGCGGCGATGTCCAGATCTTCATCTGAAGTACTCAGCACCTTCGTCTTCATCAGCTCACTCCCGCTCTTAAAATTCATTCATTTTCTTCGCCTGATCATCCGTCGTCAGCGCGTCGATGATTTCATCGAGGTCGCCGTCGAGAATCTGGTCCAGCTTATACAGCGTAAGATTGATACGGTGATCCGTCACACGGCTCTGCGGGAAATTGTAGGTGCGGATCCGTTCGCTCCTGTCGCCGGTTCCAACCTGTCCGCGCCGTTCCGCCGCGATTTTCTCATTCTGCTCCTGCATCATTTTGTCGTAGACACGGGACTTCAGAACCTTCATCGCTTTCTCACGGTTCTTGATCTGCGATTTCTCATCCTGGCATGTTACAACGATTCCCGTCGGGATATGCGTCATCCGGACTGCGGAATCCGTTGTATTTACGCACTGTCCGCCGTTTCCGGACGCGCGGTACACATCCACCTTCACGTCGTTCGGATCGATGTTAACCTCTACATCGTCCACTTCCGGAAGAACCGCGACCGTCGCCGCCGATGTCTGCACTCTCCCGGAGCTCTCCGTCTCCGGAACCCGCTGCACGCGGTGCACGCCGCTCTCGAATTTCATGCGGGAATACGCGCCCTTTCCCTTAATCAGAACCTCGGCTTCCTTTATGCCGCCAAGACCCGTCTCATTCGCGTCCATAACCTCCGCCTTATAGTGGTGGCGCTCCGCGTAGCGAAGATACATCCGGAGTAGATCTCCCCCGAACAAAGCCGCTTCTTCTCCGCCGGTTCCAGCACGGATTTCCAGAATTACGTTCTTCTCATCGTTCGGGTCCTTCGGAATCATAAGGACTTTCAGCTCCGACGCGATCTGATCTCTCTTCTTCTCCTGTTCGGAAAGCTCCGCCTTCGCCATATCGCGGAGCTCTTCATCGGATTCCTCGTCGAGCATCTGCTTGGCAAAGGCGATTTCTTCCTCTGCCTTCTGATATTCCTGATATTTCTGCACAATGGGCTCCATCTCGCCCATTTCTTTCATATGCTTCTGCCAAACCGACTGATTCGCGATCACTTCCGGATCCGCGACGATCTTCGTGAGCTCGTGATACTTATCGACCACCGATCCCAGTTTTTCAAACATATATTCCTCCAAATGGATGCTTATTGCGATTTCTAAACAATTAGTTTAACATAATCGCAAAAAATCAGCAATCTGCACTCTTTCACTATTCATATCTATAGGGAGATTCTTTCTCCGTCTTCCGGAATCCGAAGCCGGTCCGAAAAGCCTTTCTCCTCCGCATACGCCCGAAGGTCCGCCTTCGAAAGCATATAATGATTCAAAGACTCCATATGACTTGCGATGATCACCGCTCCGGGAGCCGCAGCAGCGATATTCCGGACGCCTTCTTTCCCCATGATCAGCGGCGGATACCCATAGACCAGATTTTCTCCGGCATTCGCGACGATCACTTCCGGCTGATGCGTGCGGACCGCCTCTTCCACCGGCGGATACCAGACAGTATCTCCGGTCACATACAGCGTCTTCTCACCCGGACAATGGAAGACAGCGCCGCAGGCTGGGCCGGACATTTCCGCCATCTTTCCTTCACTGTGCTGCGCCGGGATCCGGTAAATCCGAATATTTCCTTCGAAGCCCTCTCCGCACGGAACCTCCGCCGGACATCCGTCTTCCAGCGCCGTCACACAGGTGAATCCGTACTTCGAACGTATTTTTTCCTCCTCATCCTCATTCTGTATAAAAATCGGAAGGTCCTTATCGAGAAGCTCCGCCGCGGCGCGGTCAAAATGATCCCGGTGAAGATGCGTAATGATCACATAATCCGGATGTATCAGCTCCGAAGCCGCGCAGGGAAGATCCGCCAGCGGATTCCGAAGTTCCTGCCGGGGAGAATTCGGAAAAGGCTTCTGCGATCCCTTTCCGCCCAGCATCGGATCCAGCAGGAATTCTTTCCCTCCATAGGTTATATAGAGCGTCGCGTTTCGAATCTGCCTGATAATCATTTCGCACCTCCTTGCATTATTATTTTAATTATACCATGAGACCCTTCCGACCGGACGCATATTCCGGCCGTCCGATATAAAAAAAGGACCCCACCGGCCGGTGAGGTCCTAATTTCTCTGCGCTTATGATCAGTCGATACCGTACTTCTTCTTGAACTTCTCGACACGTCCGCCTCTGTTCGCGAACTTCTGCTGTCCTGTAAAGAACGGATGACACGCTGAGCAGACGTCAAGCTTCATTTCCGGCTTGAGCGACTTCGTCATAAATGTGTTTCCGCATGCGCAAGTAACTTTACAGTCCACATACTTGGGATGGATTCCTTCCTTCATGCTTAAAACCTTCTTTCCTTCCAAGGCATCTGCCCTGTTCGTATCTCTGCATTCTTCTGCAGCCTATATAGAATAGCACACGGCATCGGATTCCGTCAAGAAAAATCGGACTTAACTTTCTTTCTGGCAAAGACAACCCGATCCAGCCCCGCGAGATCCGGAATGCAGCGGATATCCGCATACGCGCCCGTCTGCTCCAGAAGCGCTTCCACGTCCTCTTTCTGGTCGGATCCGATTTCGAGAAGGAGAAGACCCTCTTTCCGCAGAAATTCCGGCGCTTCCTTCGCGATCCTCCGGTAGAAATCCAGACCGTCGCTTCCTCCGTCCAGAGCCATCATCGGCTCATGCTCCCGGATTTCCCGCTGCAGTGTCGGGATCACACTGCTCCTGACATACGGCGGATTCGATACGATCATATCAAACGTTTTCTTCCGGAATCTCCCACGAAACGGCGTAAACAGATCTCCCTGCACGGCTTCCGCGTTCACCCCGTTCTTCTGGGCATTTGTTTTCGCGATTTTCAAAGCGGATTCGGATAAATCAGAGAGCGTCACCTTTGCCTTCGGAACCAGCTTTCCAATGCTGATTCCGACAGCGCCGCTTCCGCAGCAGACATCCGCAACATCCGGATTTTTCCGGATCTTTCCGTCCAGCTTTGTACCGTCTGCAAACGTTCTGTCTTTCAAAAGCGAGATCGCGTTCTCCGCAAGGATCTCCGTATCCTGCCGGGGGATAAGCACATCCGGCGTTACGACAAAGGGAAGGCCCATGAACTCTTGCGATCCGACGATGTACTGGAGCGGTTCTCCCTTCGACCGTCTGTCGAGTAGCGCAAAATATTTATCGATCGGTTCCTCTGACAGCATAATCTGATACTCCATAAACAGCCGTTTTCTCGGCATATTCATCATATAACAGTAGAGCTCCTTACTGTCATTCGCCGCATCCGGAATTCCGCATTTCCGAAGCTGCTTCTCGCCCAGCGCGAGAAGCTCCTTCACTCTCATGCTCATTGAAATCGATCCTCCATTCTTCAACTATATTTCCATTCTTGTCGCAATACCCTTCAACGAGCGGCGCATCCTCCGGAACCAGCACCGCTTTCATCGCGCAGATCGCGGTTTCCAGCTCTGAAACATCCGGCTCCCTGGTCGTCATCTTCTGAAGAAGAAGTCCCGGAATACTGAGCGCCACAACGAATTTATTATCCGATCTCCCGGCCCACCGGAGAAGCTCGTAGGAAAGACCGGCGACCACCGGCATCAGAAGCACCCGGGAAAGAACACGAACCAGAAGATTCGGCCACCCCAGAAGCGAAAATACAAGCAGGCTCACGACCATGACAAACATCAGGAAGCTGGTTCCGCAGCGGGGATGAAGCCGATAGAAATTCCGTGCGTTTTCCGGTGTCAGATCCAGTCCGTTCTCGAAGCAGTGAATGGTCTTATGCTCCGCGCCGTGATATTCAAAAACTCTTTGAATATCTTCCATTTTTGAAATTACCCCGATGTACCCGAGGAAGAGGGCGAGCCGGAGGACGCCTTCCAAAAGATTCAGTACTATGTGACTCCCGATGAACCGCCGGAGAAATCCGACCAAGGCTGTCGGAAGCAGTACAAAGCCAACCAAGGTGAAAATCACGGCGATCACGACCGAAAGCAGTACCGCGGCATCCCAGGCTTTCTCTTTTCCGATTTTCTTCTCCAGCCATGTTTCTTCCTCCGGTTCCTCTTCTCCCGGAGAGTCCGCGCCGAGCGCCTCCTGCGCATCGGCGGAAAATGTCAGGATTTTCATTCCCGAAACCAGGGATCCGAAAAACGAAACAACGCCGCGGATCAAAGGAAGCTTGGAAATTTTTCCTGCCTTCCTGTTTTTTATTGTCTTTAGATAGAGCCGTCCGTCCGGAGCTCTGAGAGCGGCCGCTGTCCGGTCCGGGCCGCGCATCATCACGCCCTCGATCAGAGCCTGCCCTCCGATCGAAGTCGGGCAGGCGTCTTTCAAAAATATCTTGCTGAAATCAATGCCCTTCATATTCTCGCAGAATGCCCTTTCTTAGCCGTTCCTACGCCTGTCCGCGATGCCCGGACTCAGAACCTTGCGTATGATCTCCACAAAATCGGCATTCGTCCGGGTATGCGCCAGATTATCGATCACTTCTTCTGATACCTCCTGTGCAGGCTTTGACGCCATCGCGCGGCGGACCAGCCAGATCGCTTCCAGCTCCTCCTGAGATAGAAGCTTTTCTTCGCGTCTTGTCCCCGATTTGTAAATATCCATCGCCGGGAAAATCCTCCGTTCGGACATCTTCCTGTCGAGATGAAGCTCCATATTGCCGGTGCCCTTGAACTCTTCAAAAATCACATCATCCATCCGGCTTCCGGTATCTACAAGCGCAGTCGCTAAGATCGTCAGGCTTCCTCCGTTTTCGATATTTCTTGCGGCGCCGAAAAATCGTTTCGGCCCGTAAAAAGCCCCCGGATCAATTCCGCCGGAAAGCGTTCTTCCCGATGCCGGAACAACCAGGTTATAGGCGCGGGTAAGCCGGGTCAGACTGTCCAGAAGAATCACGACGTCTTCGCCCTCTTCCACCAGGCGCTTTGCTCTGGCCAGCGTCATCTCCGCCGCCTTCACATGATGCTGCGGCATTTCATCGAAGGTCGAATAAATCACCTGCCCGGCACGAAGCGACCGCTGCATATCCGTAACCTCTTCCGGTCTTTCATCAATCAGAAGAACTAGAAGGGGCATTTCCATATGCTTTGTTTCGATGCTGGCGGCGATATTCTTAAGGAGTGTGGTTTTCCCGGCCTTCGGCGGAGCCACAATCATTCCTCTCTGGCCTTTCCCGATCGGCGCGATCAAATCAATCAGACGAGTCGAAAGCTCTTTCGGATCCCTTTCCATATCCAGCCGCTCTTCCGGGAAGATCGGCGTCAAATTTTCAAATTCCACCCGGTGAACAGCCTCTCCGGGATCCCTCCCGTTCACCGCTTCCACATAAAGAAGCGCGCCGAAGTGCTCACCGGCATTCGGACGGCGACAGATTCCGGTAATTTCATCCCCGGTGCGGAGCCGGAAACGGCGGATCTGCGCCGGCGATACATAAATATCCCGGTCGCTACTCAGGAAATTCTCAAAACGGAGAAATCCAAATCCGCCTTCGGCAATATCCAGAATTCCGGTAAGCTCTGTGCGGTTCTTCGAACTGTGAAGATTCCCTTGCGTTTCTTTCGATCCTTCCGTATCATCGGTTTCTTCCGATCCTTCGGGCTCTTCGTTTTCTCCCGCTTTTCCGCTTTCTTCCGATTTATCAGCTGCTTTGGTTTCTTCCGCACTTTCGGGTTCTTCCGCTTTTTCGGTTTTCTGAGGGCCTTCAGCTTCCTCCGGAACCGTTTCGTCCAGCGCAGCTTCCGGAGCCTCTTCCTCAGGCTTTGCCTTTCTTGTGCGGGGCTTTCGAGCGGTCTTCCTGCGGGCGGTTTTCGTTCCCCGCGAAGTTTCCTTAGAAACATCCGCAGAAGAAGCTGTCTTTCCCCGGGTTCTTCTGGCCGGCTTCTTTTCCGGTTTGAATTCCGCCGTTTTCCCCTTCTCTCCGTCCTTAGTTTTTTTGGTTTCTTCAGCCATTACAGGCCATCCTTTCTTTTTCAATACAATTCGCCGCAGCGCCGAGATCAAGCGGCCCTGGATTTTCAGCCTGTCTCCTTTGAAGACTGAAACCCACTTCCGCTGAAAGACGCGCGGTAAACGAAGACGGCCCCAGGCAGTTCCCCGCACCCACGCCGGTTTTCATTCCGCGGCAGACAGACCGATATTTATTGTTTTACAGTAACCAATGTGTGATTTTCAGAATGAAGACATGACAATAGACAAAAGGAAAAATAAGAGGCTCTTAAAAGAACGGAATGCAAAAGGGAGCCCGGCACGGGTCCAGGCACAGGACCGGGCCGCAGGCGCTCTGACGCTTTTCAAAAGGTCAGAATGTCAGCCGCATCTGATACCAGGTCACGCCGCCGTGAACGGATTCAGATACGCCTTCATTTACAAATCCGAACTTCGCATAGTAGTGGATCAGCTTGTCCTTGCAGGTAAGCACAAGTCCCTTCCGATGGTCTTTCCGGGCGTCTTCAATCGCTCTCCGGATGAGCTTTCCCGCATAACCATGACAGCGGTATTCCGGAATCGTATTGACCCCGAATATCATCTGCCAGCTGCCATTCTCATCATGGAGCTCCGCTTTCGCATACATTTCGTCAGTCAGATCCTTTTCATCCGTGCAGAATCCATCGACAAATCCGACCAGTTTTTCTCCGTCAAGCAGAAGCCAGAAATGATTTCCGTAGTATTTCAGGCGGCTTCGTATTTCCTCCGCAGTTGCCGCTTCCGCAGCCGGAAAGCACTCCGCTTCCACACCTGCGCAGCGTTCCGCGTCTTCAACAGTTCCGTTACGAATTTCCAAAAGAATGCTCCTTTCCTGTTTCTCCGGGCGAAATCTCTAAAACCTCTCCCCCCCCGGCACATATTATGAATACCGGCCCGGTTCCTCGGCTTTATTTATCTTCTTCATTTTCTTTATTTTTCTTCTCGTTCATCTTACGCTCCCAGTCACGCTCATACGCCTCCAGAACCCGCTGGCTGTTCTCATGCGCCTCTTTCGAAGGATGAATCTCCAGCTCATCCGCGCGAAGCTTCGAAAATACGATTTTCTGGCTTCCATACAGGCTGTCGTACGCGGATGCGATGAAAGAAATGACGCATCCTGCCGCAAAATAGAGAATTCCTCCGCCGCCGAATACTTCAAGCGCCAAGAAAATGGAAGCGATGATACTGTTCGTAGCCCCCGCAAACATCGCGGCAAGACCGACCGCCGCGGCAAAGGTCGCCGGAAGTCCTAAAATCGGACCGAAAGCGCAGCCGAATACAGCACCGATAAAGAACGTCGGCACAATTTCACCGCCTTTGAACCCTGCTTCCAGCGTAACGGCCGTAAACAGTATTTTCAAAAGGAACGCGAAATAAGAAGCCTTTCCCTCTTCCAGCGCGCGCTGAATCACATCGGTACCCGCGCCGTTATAATCTCTCGTTCCCACGGCAAGCGTCAGCCCTACAATCAGAAGCCCGCCGACGGCAGCCCGAAGATAAGGATTTTTCAGATATTTTTGATATACCTTCGCGGTAAAATGAAGAGTTTTTACAAAAAGAGTAGAGACCAGTCCCGCCAAAGCCGCAAGAACGATGACACGAAGAAGCGTAGACGGACTGAAAGCGGGGATCGTGACAAAGAAACAAAACGGATGCATTCCCAGTCTCAGCGAGACCACAAACGCGATCATCGACGCCGTAAGGCTAGGGAAAATCGCCGCCGTATAGATTCTTCCGACATCGACAAACATCGCCACGAACATGGTTGCTGTAAGCGGCGTTCCGAAGAGAGCAGTAAAAAATGCGGACATACCGCACATCGTCACAATCCGCATCGTCTGATCGTCAAAATGGAACAGATGCGTTCCAATCCGGTTCGCGATCACGCCGCCGATCTGAAGAGCCGCTCCTTCTCTTCCCGCGGAGCCGCCAAACAGATGGGTGATGAGCGTTCCCAGGAAAATCGCTGGAAGAAGACGAAATGGAAGCTCGTCTCCTTCTCTCGCCGCATCAATAACCGCATCGGTTCCCATATTCCCAAGACCGAACTTACGGTACATCCAGACGATGACGGGACCCGCCGCTGGAAGAATAAAAAGAAGCCAGGAATATTCGGTCCGAAGCGCAGTCGCTTCGCTGACTCCTAAATAAAACACGGCTCCGACTGCACCGCAGCAGACGCCGATCACAGCAGCGACCAGAAGCCACTGCAGAATGTATCGTAAGTAAAGAAATACAAACCGAAGCGTATATTTCAAAATCGAATCTCCTTATTACTGCCCTCCCGCGTCCTGCGGATTTTCGCAGACCTCGATTTCCAGAGCGTTCCGCCCTTCAGCAAGTCCCTCGATGCTTAAATCATAATCTATGGAAATAAAACCGGTCCCTTTTTCTGAAAGATCATTTCGGACGCCGTTCGTCATAACTTCCATCGCGAAGGAACCATACGGCGTATCATACTGGCTGGTCAGGCGCTTCCCCTTCCGGAATTCCATCCCGGTATCGTATCCCGCATCTTTCCCGTACCGCTTCATACGAATCGAGTCTCCGTCCAGCCGGATCGTCGTCGTACATCCCGGGAACCCGGAAAGCTCCGAATCCTCGTAAACCAAATATGTCGCGCCGTTCCTCCGGTAGAGACGGCCGTTCGTCACAAATTCAACGTTTCCCTCGGATTCTTCTCCGATAAACTGCTTCCCTTTTATTTTAAGAATGATGTCTTTCGTATCCATAAGCAATAATCTTCTCCAGAAGCTCCGTGAAGGGCACGCCCTCTTTTTCCCAAAGCGTCGGGAACATGCTGTATTTCGTAAAACCGGGGATCGTATTTACTTCATTCACATAAACTTTTCCGGTATCCCGATCCACCATAAAGTCAACCCGGGAGAATCCCGCGAGGTCCAGTGCCTTAAACGTTTTGACCGCGATTTTCCGGATTTCTTCCCGGAGCGCGCCGTCCACCTCCGCCGGAACCGTGATCACTGTCTTCGCATCATCCGAGTATTTCGCGTCATAATCGTAGAATTCGTGCGCTGCTTCAATTTCGCCGACACCTGCCGCAATCGGATCGTCGTTTCCGATGACGCCGGTCTCGATTTCCCGTGCGTTCACACCGACTTCCACGATCAGCCTGCGGTCGAACTTCGCCGCTTCACGAAGCCCCGCGAGGAGTTCCTCATGATCATGCACTTTCGAAATGCCGACGCTGGATCCCGCATTCGCTGGTTTTACAAACATCGGGTACGGAAGCTTCTCCTCACAGCGTGCCGCTTCCTTCTCAATATCGTTTTCTACATCCCGGGTAAGAACGAGGACAAAGTCGCAGGTCGGAATTCCCGATGCCTCGAATACCATCTTCGCAGCGACTTTATCCATCGCAAGCGAAGAACCGAGAACGCCGGGCCCCGCATACGGCATATCCCGCATTTCGAACAGTCCCTGAATCGTTCCGTCCTCTCCATGCGCTCCATGAAGAATCGGAAGTGCAAAATCGATTTTCGAAAGCGCGTCATCAATGGAAACCTCTTCCGCCGTTATCTCCCAACTGCCGTCTTCCATCTCCTCCGGCGTGCCGTCGAAAATCTTCCAGATCCCGTCCTTCGTGATTCCAATACGGACAATCTGGTGTTTCTTCTTATCGATTGCGCGGTATACCGCAGCCGCAGAAACTCTGGAAACCTCATGCTCTGTCGATTTTCCGCCGAAAAATATTCCTATTGTATCCATATCCTTTTCCTTCTTCCCGGATTGATTCATAAGTTTGCTCTGTGAAATCATTCCTCCAAAGCGTCATTTCGTGTGAAAGTTATTTTACCATAAAATTGACTCTTTAGACACAGAAAAACCATATTTCACGTCTATAATCAAGGACAACGAACGGAGCGGATATGCGCGCCCGAACCCGGACGGCCGGAAGTGCGCCGCCTCATCCGTAAAACACCAAGAAGCGAGGATGCATATGGATTACAAAAGCGAAAACGAAGAACGCAGACAGACATATCGTGAATACCCGGAAACTCCGGAAACAAGCAATTCTGAGACTTCCGGGGAATATTACCGAACTAGCGGGCCTTCCGGAGAATATTCCCGGACAAATGAAGGAAATTACCAGACCAATGCGGCGGACTCTTTCTACACAAGAGCGGATCACTCGGACTCTGTAAATGCAGGCTCCGTTTATACAGACCCGAATTCCCCGGCCGCGGAGAGCAGCCGAAACGCCTCTGTGTCTAAGGCTTCTGAAAGCTTTTACAGCTATACAGCCGGCGGTGCATCGAGCGCGACCGATTCTGAAACTTCCTTCGATTCGTCCTCGGATTACACCGAATCCTCGAACGGAACGCCTTACGGATTTTCAAGCAGCACCGAAAACAGTTCCGGCGCCGGCAGCGGTTTCGTAGAATCCGGCAGGTCCGAAGGATACAGCGGTTCCGGGTGGAGCGGCGGTTTCGGAGTGGACGGCGGCTCCGGAGGATTCAGCGGAAATGGAGGGAACGGCGGCTCCGGAGGCGGAAATTATACATATTACAACGCCGGAGATCCCGGAAACTATAACGGGGGCGGCTCCTCCGGACGCGCAGCGAAAAAGCCGAAAAAGATGCTGAACATCACGCGGAGAGCCTTTGTCCTGATTCTGATCTTATGCATGCTGATCACATCCGGCGCGACATTCGGCGGATTCGCGATCTACAATCACTACTTTAACAACGGCGGAAATACGACCTACACGCTCGCAAGCTCAAAAGAGACTTTGTCTTACGAAAGCATTATTAAAATGAATGAGAATTCGGTTGTTTCCATTACTACCGAATCGGTTTCAACGGATTCCTGGGCGCAGAATTACGTCACGCAGGGAGCCGGATCCGGCATCGTGATCAAAAAGAACGGCTACATTATGACCTGCGCGCATGTTGTATCCGGTGCGTCAAAAATCACGGTCACGCTCGCAAATGAAAAAACCTTCAATGCGACGCTGGTCGGCATCAATTCGAGCCAGGATATCGCGGTCCTTAAGATCAGCGCAAGCAATCTTGATCCGGTCACCTTCGGGGACAGCGATAAGCTCGCCGTCGGCGATCAGGTCGTCGCAATCGGAAATCCGCTGGGCGAGCTGAGCGGCACAGCGACAACCGGCATTATCAGCGCATTGGAGCGGAAGCTTACGATTGATGATAAGACTTTGTCCCTGCTTCAGACCGACGCGTCCATCAACCCCGGAAACTCCGGCGGAGCATTATTCAACGCGCAGGGGGAGCTCATCGGCGTCGTTGTCGCGAAATCGACAGGTTCCGATGTGGAAGGTCTCGGATTCGCGATTCCTGTAAACACAGCAAAATCCGTTGCGGAGGATCTGATTAAAAACGGCAGTCCAGTCGGAGAGGAATCCGAAAGCTCCAGCTCTGCCTCCGGAAGCACGGACCAGGGTAACACCGACCGGGGCAGAACACAGGAGTCGGATCACGGAAAAATCGGCATTACCGTCTCTGACGTTACATCCGATGAAGCAGAGTCATCGGGCCTTACCGAAGGCGCCGGTCTTTACATCATACAGGTGACTTCCTCCTCTGCGAAGAGCGCCGGACTTCAGGCGGGCGATAAAATTGTCGCATGCGGAAGCAAGGCTGTAAACAGCTACGAAGAGCTGCAGAGCGCGCTTTCCGGCAAGAATGCCGGGACAAAGATCACTCTGACGATTCAGAGAAACGGCTCTCAGAAAACCGTGCACGTCACGCTGCAGTAGCGGCATCGCACCGATTCCAGAAAACCCGGAATTGATCGGTTTTTTATAGATAAAATTCGGATTTTTATAAATCTGATTTCGAAAAAGGCGAAAAAAGCAGACCTTCCGGTCTGCTTTTTTAATCGTCTTTTCAATACTTCAATGTTCCTAAGCGTTCTGATCCGCCGTCAGCTATTTCACCCTGGCCGGCGCTCCTATACGATTCGCGTCGCCTTCCGAATCGTCGTTCTCGCCGACTTCCTCACGGATCGAATTCTTAAGATGCGCGACATGATAGTTCGCAGCCATGTACGCCATATCCGCATCTCCGCTCTTCAGCGCTTTAATGATCGTCCGGTGCTCATCCGGCATGCTCGTGTAGCGGCTCGGCTTCTCATAATACAAATACCGGAAGCGGAGCGTCAGCTCCTGTACTTTCTCATACAGACTCATCAGCGTCTTGTTTCCACTGTATTTAATGATATGCCGGTGGAAATTCGCGTCCTTCTCGATCATTACGTCGATATTGCCCTCATTCACGGCAACCTCGTAATCGTCAATCATCCGCTCCAGCTCTTCAATTTCATCCGACGTCACAACCTTCGCCGCAATGGAAGAAGCCAGCGCCTCAAGGTTCTCACGAACGATCAAAGTATCATTGATATCCTTCGCGGAAATTTCCGCCGCGTACGCTCCCTTTCTGGGCTCGATAATCACCAGTCCATCTTTCGCAAGCTTCCGGATCGCCTCGCGCACCGGAGTCCGGCTTACGCCAAGTTCCTCCGCCAGCGACACTTCCATCATTCTTGTTCCCGGGGTGATTTTTCCTTCCAGGATCTGCATCTTCAGCTGTTCGTACACCACTTCTCTAAGCGGCTTGTGACTCATATCCAACAAAGCTCTTCCTCCAAATCTTACGAAATAATCGGAGCTGTCACGAGATTCCCCGCAAGTTTACCCAAGTAAAAACAAAAGCCAGAAAGAATCCAGAAATCACGCCATCGTTTCCGTCCAATACGCCTCGTATCCGTCGTCCTTCAAAATCTCCGACGCGCGCTCCGCGTCAGAAACGGACCGGAAAATCGTAAAAACGGTCGGACCGCTCCCGCTCATCAACGTCCACTCTCCACCGAGATTCTGCATCTTCTTTTTCAAAAGTGCCGTCTCCGGGTAATGCGCCAGCGTATAGTTTTCCAGCACATTAATACAATTATGATACAACATCATTGTATCATTTTCAAGACAATTTGCCAGTTTCCCGTTATCCGGACGCTGAAGAATCTGAATATCGTCTATTCCGC
>JAQXNW010000161.1 GCA_029098205.1 Eubacteriales bacterium
GGCGGGTCAGGCGGCAGGTACGGCAGCGGATTCGATTCGGATGCCGAAGAGCGGAGGTACCGGAGAGAAGATAACTGGTATCAGGAGAAAGAACCGGTTCTCGAGCAGGAGCGCCGCCGGAAAGAATCCAGAAAACGCGCTTATCGGTTTCGGCCGGGGATTTTTCTTCGAAATATCCTGATTCTTCTTTTGATCCTATGCGCAGCAGCGGGATGCATATTTTTCGCTTTGACGTCCGGTCTTAAAACGACGGATCTGGACAGAAGCAGTCTCGCGATCCCGGAGGAAGCGAAATCGTCACTTTCGGATTACCAGAATATTGTAATCCTGGGATCGGACGCACGGGCGGGAGAATCCTACAAGGGCTCCAGAACAGACGCGATCATGATCCTGAGCATTAACAAGAAGACCGGGAAAGCGAAAATGATCTCTGTCATGAGGGACAGCTACCTTCGCTTTTCGGGATCAAACGGGCAGAATGTTTACGAGAAAGTGACGCACGCATTCGCCTACGGGGGCGCGGAAAACACGCTGAGCGCGCTCAACCGTGCGATGGATCTTAATATTTCACAGTATGTTCTGTTCAACTGGAAAGCGGTAACGGACGCGGTTGATTCGCTTGGCGGCGTGGAGATTGATGTAAAGGCGGACGAGGTCGACGATCTTAACCGGAACGGCGACGATACCGCGAAGAATGTCGGAGGAACGTATACGCCGGTTACAGGAGCCGGGAATATGCTGATGGACGGCGTGCAGGCAACAACGTACTGCCGGATCCGTGAAACTTCCGGCGGCGATGTCGCGCGCGGAAACCGGACGAAAATCGTTTTCGAGGCGATTCTGTCAAAGGCGATGAAGAATCCGCTGAAGCTGAAGAGCATGATGGATACGGTGCTTCCGGAGCTTCAGACGAATTTCACGAAAGCAGAGCTTTTCAAGCTTGCTTTGTCCTCCCGGAAGATGGATATTACGGAGAATCTCAGCTGGCCGAAATCCTATTACGGAGGAATTGTGGACGGCATGTGGGTCGCCGTGCCTGCGACGCTTCGTGAGAATGTCATCTGGCTTCATAAGGAAGCGTTTGGCGACAGTGATTACGTTCCGTCGGATGCCTGCACATCGCTGAGTGAAAGCATCATTGAGGAATCCGGGCACCGGACTGCGAATAATTAGCTGCTTCAATATGGAGATAAAAAAGCCGCGGCTGCTTGAATTTCAGCAGCTGCGGCTTTTGCCATCTGATGGCATTTGGTCTTCTCCGCCTTAGAGCAGAAGTGTTTTCATACAGCGAAAATCTTATTTCAGCCGATGTTTCCCCGCATCGAAGAAGTCTTTTACTTCTTTTGCTGCGACACCGGAGAGCGCGAATAAAGCGATCATGTTCGGAATCGCCATAAGTCCGTTGAAGATATCCGCGATGGTCCAGACCGCGCTTACGGTCATATACGGTCCGATGAACACCGCGAGGATGTACAGCCAGCGGTAGAATTTGATCGCGCGGGAACCCTTGTGTGTCAGATATTCCAGGCATCGTTCGCTGTAATAGTCCCATCCGAGAATCGTCGTGAAGGCAAAGAATACCAGACACATCATCAGGAGGAACGTGGACATTTTCGCCGGAAACGGAAGTCCGTGCACGAACGCGTAGGATGTAATCTGCACGCCTTCCAGGCCGTCCACCTGCCAGGCTCCTGTGATGACGATGGAAAGACCGGTCATCGTGCAGACGATGATCGTATCGATAAAGGTTCCTGTCATTGTAACAAGACCCTGCCGCACCGGTTCATTCGTCTGGGCGGCTGCAGCCGCGATCGGAGCAGATCCGAGTCCCGCCTCGTTCGAGAAGATGCCGCGCGCGATTCCCTTCTGCATCGCGACGATCATGCTTCCGACGATGCCTCCGGTTACGGCTCTTGGGTTGAAGGCGCCCTTCACGATGATCACAATCGCAGCCGGAATATGGCGGTAATTGCAGATCAGAAGGATAACCGCAACGGCGACATAGATAATGGCCATGAACGGTACGATGACCTGGCTGACGCTGGAAATCCGCTTCAGTCCTCCGATCAGAACCAGCGCTACGACGAATGCAAGGATCAGCGAAGCAATGATGACCGCATAGGAGTACGTTCCGATATGCGGAATTGAGACCGCATGCTGTTTTTCAGGGTCAAAGAAATTCTGGATCGCGCTCGCGATTCCGTTTACCTGTGAGAACGTTCCGATTCCAAAGAGGCCGACGCAGATTCCGAAGAACGCGAAGATCTTCGCGAGCCAGCGCCAATTCTGCCCCATGCCCTGTTCGATGTAATAGAAAGGCCCTCCCAGACTGTGTCCGTCCTCATCGACTGTGCGGTATTTGACAGCGAGGAGACCTTCGGTGAATTTTGTAGCCATTCCGAAGAACGCGGCAACTTCCATCCAGAAGAGTGCACCCGGGCCGCCTCCGGCGATTGCCGTAGCAACGCCGACAATGTTTCCGGTTCCGATTGTCGCGGAAAGTGCGGTGCAGAGAGCCGCGAAGCTGCTGACCTCACCCTTTCCTCCTTCTTCATTCTTTACCATCCATTTCAGAGCCAGAGGCAGACGCCGTACCTGCAGCACATGAAGACGGACTGTCAGCCAGAGCCCTCCGATCAGGATGAGGCACATAAGAGGCACGCCCCATACGAAGTTGTCGATGCTGGCTAATAGTTCATTGATTGCTTTCCACATAGTTCCTTCTCTTTTCCCTAAAAACTGCCTGAATAATACGGAATAATATTGGAGAAATAAAAAAACGACCCCTTCCTGGGATCGTTCCTGAAAATAAAAGGATCGGCGGACCTTAAGTCCGTTTTTTCCGAATGGGCGGTATATATTCTTACGAATATAAGTAAAGATATGCCGTCTCTGTCCTTTCGCCTGAGAGATTCCTGCCGGGAAATTCCCGGTGTTGCACCTTCGGCATCCGATTCCAAGACCGGACTTCTCCAGAGATACGATCCATCTGCAGTTTCATCCGGGCTGATCGGATCATCATCGGATACCTGAGAGTTTTACTCCTTCGGCGGGCGAAAGCCGCTTTCCTGCAGACTTCTTTTCGTATTGCTGGAGATATTTATAGCATGGCAGGCGGGAGGTGTCAAGAAAGAAAGCTAAACAAAAATTTTAGTTCCGCTTCTGGCCGATATTTTTGCTTTGCAATTGGGCGGAGCTCCGGCATTTGCGGCGGAAACTCACAATTGGAAAGCGAAGGAATGGACGTGGAACAGCGATAACAGCTCCGCAACAGTAAACCTGATTTGCAAGAACAATAAAACCACAAGAAGATACTTGAGTCGCAGGTGACATCAGCGGAAATCTCCCCTGCGACATGCACGGACGAAGGGGAAACTCTGGTTACAGCGAAAGCGGAAAATCCGGATAAACCAGGATCATATTAATAGCAGAAATGTGCCGACGGCGCGGGATTTTCCCGTGCCGTTTTTTTAGCGGAAAGAAGAGCTGCTGTTTTCAGAGGCCTTTTTTTCTTTCCGCGAGAATTGTCTTCGCAAGTGCGAGATCGCCGGGCCAGGTGATTTTCATATTCGAGCGGTCGCCCGGAATGATTCGGACCGGTTTTCCCTTCATTGTAAAAATCCGGCAGGCGTCCGTCAGCACCTCTTTTTCGGCATCCGTCAGCGAATGATAGAGATCCCAAAGCTCTTTTGCACGGAAGCTCTGCGGTGTCTGGCTTGCGTAAAGCGTGGATCGGTTCGGGATATCCGAAACGGTTTGTCCGTCCGCGCTGACAACGATTGTGTCGCTGACGGGAATGCACGTATCGCAGGCATGAAAAACAGAGAGCGCCTTGATATGCGCCTGAATCAGTTCTTCCGTTACGAATGGCCGCGCTGCGTCGTGCGTCAGAATGGAGTCTTCCTCCGTCAGACCGTTTGTTTCCCGGATCCATTCGATGGCCCGCATCAAAGTCTCATTTCGGGTGGAACCGCCGGGAAGCACCGGAATATGCGCATTCGGGAATGCGCTCTGTACCATTTCCTTTGTCTGGTCTGTCCAGCCTGAAGGGCAGAGCGTGAGTACCTGATTGATTTCGGATTGGTGAAAAAATGGCGCGATTGAGCGGATCAAAACCGGTTTTCCGTCAATGTTTAAGAATTGCTTCGGAATGTCAGAGCCGAAGCGGCTTCCGGATCCTCCGGCAAGAATGGCTGCGTAAATCATAGGTATATCCTCTTTGAATTTTATTTTAATAATTTTAACTCAGATTATATCACAGCGCCCGAGGTATGTTATAATCTGAATTAGCGATGACCCGGAGATACTGCGGAAAGCGGATCCGGACTATCAGTAAACGGAGGTAGATAACGCATGGAAAAAATGAAAAACAAATCGCTGGCGAAGATCGGCGCAGCGCTTCTTATGATCGTGCTGGCTGCAGCGATGCTGGCCGGATGCGGACAGCCGTCGACATTGGAAGAGGCGATTCAGCAGGATAAGGACGCGAAGAGCCAGATTGAGAAAATCGCGGACGAGAACAAAATGGACATTTCGGTGAAGAAAAACACCGTGAACTATACCGTGAAACTGGATTCTGAAGTGGACGACAGCCTGGTCGACACATATAAGAGCGCTTTGAAAGAAGCGTTTAAAGGGGAAGAGGACAGCATGAAATCTTCGATCAAGGATCTGGAATCGGAGACCAAAATCGATGGCATCAAGTACAAAATCATTGTGCAGGATTCTACCGGCAAGGAAGTCTACACGTGCACGTTTACGAAAGACGGCATGGATTAACAGGGAGAAAGAATAATATAGTGAGAAAACAAAACGCCTGGCGGGAAACCGTCAGGCGTTTTTGCAACTAGCAATGAGAATGCTTTCGGCAACTAGTAATGAAAATTTTCTCTGCAACTAGCAGTGAGAAAAGAGTTTGTATACTCGCCGTCCGGCTGGTGCTTGCAGCCGGGAGCATGCTTATTAAGCTTCCGCAGCGATCGATTCTTCTGTTGCTTTTTCAGCTTCATCTGCAGACACGGCATTTTTCTGGTTAACCAGAAATGCGGAAATCAGGAATGCGATCAGGTACAGAACGAACAGAACCGGAAGAACCTGATCGTAGTTCCCGGTGCGGCGGAAGACAAAGGCTGTAATCTGATTTCCGGAAAGTCCGGCGAATGCCCATGCCGAAAGCGCGACACCGTGGATTTCGCTGATGTTTTTCATTCCGAAGCGGTTTGAAAGAAGAGCCGGAAGAGTGCTGAATCCTCCGCCGTATCCTGCATTTACGATCAGCATCAGCAGGATGACGATCGCAGCGCCTTTGCCGCTGATCGCATGCGTAAGGAAGGCAAGAATCGTAATTCCAAGAGAAAGCAGGAAAATGATCTTGTAAATGGTGTCACGGTCTCTGCACCAGTCGCTTACGGTCGAGAACCCGATACGTCCCAGCGCATTGGACGCGGCGGTAAGGGACTGAATGATGCTGATTGCGGCAACGCCGAACCCGGCGATCTGAAGAATCGGTTTTTCGTAGGAGATCAAAGCCAGTCCGCATGTGATGTTGATGTAGAACATGATCCAGATCCCTGTGAAGGTCCGGTTCTTGAAGATGGCGAGAGGATGTCCCGCGCTCTTTGTATGGGGCTCTACCCAGCCGGCTGGTTTCTTCAGAAGGAAATGCCCGGTCATCATCATTACGAAATAAACTGCGGAAAGAATATAGAACATATTCGCGAGACCGACACGAAGCTGAAGCGCGTTCATAATCGGGCTTGCGATGGCTTTCGCGAGCCCGAATCCCATGATGGAGATTCCGGTAGCGAGGCCCTTGCGGTCCGAGAACCACAACATTAAAGTTTTTACAGGGGTCAGGTATCCGATGCCCAGGCCGATTCCCATAATGCATCCGTAGAACAGGAAAATCAGAAGAACCGTTGCGGTGGTTCCAAGAGAGCCGCTGAACTGGATTGTGACTCCGGTTCCGACCATGCCGGCTGTAAAGCAGATGCATGCGAGAAGCGAGGATTTATGGATATCCCGCTCCACGAACCGTCCGGCGAAAGCCGCAGACATACCGAGGAAAAAGATGGCGAGGCTGAATGCCCAGCCGATGACAGACGGCGTCGTGCCGATCTGATCAGCCAGTGCGGCGCTGAATGAAGACCAGCAGTACACGGTGCCGATGCTGCAGTGAATGAGAAGAGCGGGAACAGCGGCCCGCATCCAACGATTGTCAAGAAATGACATAGATACACCTCCGCGGAAAGAACTTGAACGTCATGCGAGGTGCTTTTTCGGTTTCGGGAGAATTCCCGCGGGACAAAGCTTCCGGAAAGGAGCGCTGCTCCTCGCCGGAAAGCGTCATCCGCAGTATTTAATATCTCTCGGAAAGCAACAAAAAAAGCAGCTCAAAAAATAATGAGTTGCCCAGGCGGTCGGCGTATGATAGACCGGTCACGCACTGTGTTATTTCACATGAACCGCCAGCGCGCCGGTAAGTGCGTTTATTATAGCGTTCTTTTTAAGAAGCTGTCAAGATGAATCCGGAGGATTTTTGAATCGGGTGCTCCTGCCGCGGCCGCTGCTATGTGACTGCGCCGGATGCAGCTATTATTGCTGCGGCGGTTTGATTTCCGCTTTGCTCTGGTTTTCGCTCTTCCATTTTACGACCGCAGCGCCAATGATGATTGTATATCCCAGTAGGCTCTTCGAGTCCGGGAATTCTCCGAAGAAGACGAGCCCGAGAAGAGCGGCGAACAGAACCTGCGTGTAGTCAAATACGGAAATTTCCTTTGCCGGCGCGGATTCATACGCGGCCGTAATGGAAAACTGCCCGCCTGCTCCGAAAAGTCCGGCGAGAAGAAGAATGAAAAATTGGCCTAAGGACATCGGCGTATAGTTCAGGACCATAAAGGGGAGACACAGGAGGCATGTCAATAAAGAAAATGCGAAGACGATCAAAGGCCCCTGAACGCCTTTGATTCCAAGTCTCCGTACGAACGTATACGCGATCCCGGCGCCAAGCCCGCTGTAAAGCCCTACGAAATGATAGATGCTGTTCATTCCGCCGCTTGGCTTTACGACCAGAACCGCACCGCCGAATGCCAGAGCGAGTAGGAACCATTCGAACTTTGACGGAATTTCCTTAAGAAGAAAGACAGAGAAGAACATCGCGAAGAACGGGGACATCTTGTTCAGCATGTTTGCATCCGCCAAGCCGATGTGGTCAATTGCGAGAAAGTTGAATACCATGCCGGTGCTTCCGAAAAAACAGCGGAAAAACAAATCGATCCACTGATCTTTTTTGAAGTTCCGGTAGGATTCCTTCCCTTTCCGAAGAACAGCAAAGGCGATGAACAGAGCGGGAAGATTTCGGAACATGCATTTTTCCATGGTCGGAATGTTCCCCGCGAGGCGGACGCAAAGCGTCATGGAAGAAAAGCAGAACGCGGCGAGAATAATATATAGAATTCCTTTTTTCCGGTTATAGTGATTCATGTGTTTTCGTATTCTTCCTCCGTCGAGAAGAAGATTATTAGAAATATAGATGAAGATATTTGGAAATACAGATACAGTATAGAAAGGATTCCCGCACGATGTCAAATCAGAATGGAATTGTACCGGATAATATCCTTTTTCCGCGTGTTTACTTACCTTTTCAGGGGGTATATCATAAAAAGAAATGCCAATTTACCGCCGGCACAGCAGGATGCTTCGGGCGGATATGAATGATAATTTGGAGGATGCTATGGCGAGTTTGTTAGAAGTGAAGGATCTGGCCGCAGGAGTCGAAGATAAGGAAATTCTGCACGGCGTAAATCTTTCGATCGGAGAGGGAGAAGTACATGTCATTCTCGGACCGAACGGATCGGGGAAATCGACGCTGAGCTCAGTGATTATGGGAGACCCTCGCTATACGGTGAACCGGGGACAGATCTGGTTTGACGGAGAGAAAATCACCGATCTTACAACAGATAAGCGGGCTCTTAAGGGAATGTTCATTTCGTTCCAGAGTCCGGTGGAGGTTCCGGGAATTACGCTTCGGAATTTCATCCGGAGTTCTGTGGAGCAGAGAACCGGAAAGAGAATCCGTCTCTGGGATTTTCGCAAGGAGATGGAGAAGGTCATGGACGTGCTTCAGATGGATTACAGCTATGCGGACCGGGATCTTAACGTCGGGTTCTCCGGCGGCGAGAAGAAGAAGGCGGAGATCCTTCAGCTTCTTATGCTGAAACCGAAATTCGCGATTCTGGATGAGACAGACTCGGGCCTTGATGTCGACGCGGTGCGGACCGTATCGAAGGGAATCGAAGAATACAAGAGAAGCGTCGGCGGTGCTTTGATGATTATTACGCACAGCACGCAGATTCTGCAGGCGCTGGATGTCGATCAGGCGCACATTCTCGCGCATGGACAGATTATTCATAACGGCGGCCGCGAGCTCGTCGATGAGGTGAACCGGAACGGATTCGAGCAGTTCCTGAAGGCGGAGGCCAAATAATGGCGAAAGAGAAAACACAGGTAGAAGAAATCGACCGCAGCATTTACGACTTCCGGTATTCGGAGGACGATGCGTATAAGGTCGACGAGGGTCTGACTCCGGAAATTGTGGAGCAGATTTCGGAAGAAAAGAACGATCCGGACTGGATGCGGGAATTCCGTCTGAAGTCTCTGGAGATCTATAATAAGAAGGAAATTCCGCAGTGGGGTCCGCCGATTGACGGACTGGATATGGACAATATCGTTACGTACGTCCGTCCGAATACGGAAAGAATGCACACATCGTGGAAAGATGTTCCGGACGATATTAAAAATACATTCGAGAAATTGGGAATTCCGCAGGCGGAGAGAGAATCTCTGGCCGGCGTCGGAGCTCAGTATGATTCAGAGCTTGTCTATCATAATCTGAAACAGGAAGTCGCGGATCAGGGCGTTGTTTATACAGACCTTGAGAGCGCGATGCATGGGGAATACGCGGATATGATTCAGGAGCACTTCATGAAGCTGGTGCCTCCGACAGATCATAA
>JAQXNW010000162.1 GCA_029098205.1 Eubacteriales bacterium
GATGAACAGTCCGATTCAGGGAAGCGCGGCTGATTTAATAAAAATTGCGATGCTGAAAGCCTTCAGAGGGCTTCGGGAGGGAAATTTCCGGTCGGAGCTGGTTCTTCAGATTCATGACGAATTGATTATCCGTACGGAGAAATCAGAAATGGATAGAGTGAAAGATCTGCTTCGTCAGTCCATGGAGAACGCGATGGATCTAAAAGTGGCGTTGCTTTGCGATATGAATGACGCGTATTCTTGGCATGATTTAAAGGAGTAGCCATATGCTTGTCATTGGAATTACCGGAGGAATCGGAAGCGGCAAATCGACTTTGTCGGAGTATTATAAAGAAAAAGGATATCCGGTATTGGATGTGGATGAAATTTCAAGAGCGGTCACAAGAGCGGGAGGTGCATCAATCCCTTCGATTCGAAAAGCTTTTGGGGGTTCCATGATTCTGCCGGATGGATCACTCGACCGAAAGAAAATGGCGGACCTTGTTTTCTCGGACGATGAAGCCAGAAAAAAGCTGGAGAATATTGTCGTTGGAGAGGCCACCCGGCAGATCGTTGATGCGATAGAAAGATATCGTGCGTCCGGCAAATATGATATAATATTTCTTGATGCCCCAACTTTGTTTGAGAATGGGGGAGACCGCCTGACCGATCAGGTCTGGCTTGTGACTGCGGATGCAGAAATCCGGATTGCCCGGGTGATGGCTAGAGACGGTTCGTCGCGGGAACAGGTTCTCGCCAGAATGCGTAAGCAGCTTCCGGAAGAAGAAAAAATCCGCCGCGCGGATCAGGTTTTATATAATAATGAAGGAAGAGAGGAATTCCTTCGGAAAGCAGAAGAGTTAATCAAGAATGTTTTTGAAACCACTGGAAGAGAAAAAAACAAATAAGTTTCTTGACTTTCTGAAGAACCGGCCGGCAGTGATTATCGCTGTGGTTCTGGCAGTGATTGTCCTGTTCGCTTTTATCATTTATCGGGAGAACAGCGATGCAGGAAAGAAAGAAGTAAAATCCGGTGCGTCGAACAGTACGTATCAGAGTACGGATACGATTCTTCTGGCAACGCATCAGATCGAGTCGCTGAATCCTCTTAGTTCAACGGACAGCGATACGTATCAGATTACCCAGCTGGTATACAGCAGCCTGTTCTCTCTGGATGATAATCTGAATATCCAGACAGATCTTGTAGATTCGTATCAGACAGATCCGGACGCGGGTTCTGTAACCATCACGCTTCGGTCAGGAGTTGTTTTTTCGGATGGTTCCGCACTGGATGAAAGCGATGTCGCTTATACTGTCCGCCAGATTAAGAGTATCGGGGACCAGGGGCCGTACTATGTCTATGCGGATCGGATAGACCGTGTATCCGGAAACGGGACAAAAGTAACGATTTATTTTAAGGATCCATCGGATGCTGCATTGGATAACCTGACGTTTCCAATTGTTTCCAGCAATGGATATTCGAAGGATGATTCGTATACGTCTGTAGGAAGCGGTCCGTATAAGATCAAGTCTGTAAAAAAGAACCTTTCAGTAATCAAACTGACTCCTAATGAAAGCTATTACGGAAGCAAGGCGAAGAATAATATCACGTTTTCGCAGGTTACGTATGATGGAAATTTAACGGGTCTTGTTTCGGAAGGAAAGATCACAGCTTATATTAATCAGACGGACTCGGACGCGAAGAGCGAGGCGGAGGATCTGGGCATTCACGGCGCTTATTTCCGTTCCAATCAATGTGAGTATCTGGGATTTCGTTACAGCGGCGCAACTAAAAAGAAGAAAGTACGCCAAGCGATCTGCTATGCGCTAGATAACGCTTCTCTTGCGAAGGACTCCTACGGGAGCAGCGCTATGCTCAGCGATTCGGTTTATTATCCCGGATTTTTAGGAACGAAAAATGCGAAGGATGCATTTCCATACGATCAGTCGAAAGCGGAGGATCTTCTTCGGAGTGCGGGCTGGTACGACCGGGACGGAGACGGCAAGGTTGAAAATTCAAAAGGCAAAAATATGAAACTTTCTCTTCTTGTCAACGCGGATAACAGCCGCCGCACAGACTGCGCCGCGGAAATAAAAGAAGAACTTTCGTCAGTCGGAATTACAGTGAAAGTGGTCAAGAAGAGCGGCGAAGAATACGATGCTGCAGTTTCGGAACATGATTTTGATTTGCTGCTTGCGGGTTATCAATTTGATAAAACATATAATTTAAAAGAAATGTTTGACACTGGCAATGATTTGGGGTATACTAACAGAGTCGTTGAGCGAGAAGTTGCTGCTTTGGAAACTTCCTTAACAGCAGACGAACAGACGAAAGCGTATCGGCAGCTGAAGAAGAGCCTGAACTCTGATGTTCCTTATTATTGTATCTGCTATAAGCGCTGGGTGTTTGTTTATCCAGACGGTTTGAGCAAACAGGATAAGCCGAGGTTCTATAATTGGTATTACGGAATTTCTTCCTGGAAATGGAAAGAAGTTGTAACACCAGACACAGCTTCGGATACGTACGAAAGTTCAACTAAATAATTCGCATGACGGACGATTTAATCGTCCATTCTTGTGCGGCTGTGGCGGAATTGGCAGACGCGTACGGTTGAGGGCCGTATGGGAAACCGTGCTGGTTCAAATCCAGTCAGCCGCACCATTTTTTTATTCTGAAATAATTTGCTTTAGGCGGAATACCTTGCGGTTTTGAGGTATCTCCTGTATTATAGATTTAGTTTTGCCGGCGTGATGGAATTGGCAGACGTGCAGGACTCAAAATCCTGTGGTGGCAACACCGTATGGGTTCGACCCCCATCGCCGGCATTTTATTTGTTGATTCATAGTTCCATAAGAATATTCGAGTCGGAGGTCTAGTATGCTTTTTCAGAACATCGCATTCGCAGCTTCAACGAAACAGGGGAGTTTCGCAAGTTCGATGATCATTATGGTTGTTTTCCTGGTGCTGATGTATCTTCTGCTTCTGCGCCCGCAGAGAAAGAAGGAGAAGGAAACGCAGCAGATGCGCGATGCTCTTCGCGTCGGAGATCAGGTTACAACGATTGGCGGATTCATGGGTACGATTGTTAAGATAAAAGACGATTCTGTTGTAATTTCGCTTGGCGCAGACAAAATGAAAGTGGAAGCCAAGAAATGGGCGATCGGAGAGGTGAATAAGACATCCGGAAGACCGGCTCCGAAGGCAGAGAAGACGGAAGAGAAGGCTGAGGAAGAACCGAAGCGCAAGGGACCGAAGATGCTTCGTCATAAATCCGAAGAAGAAGCTGAAGAGCCAAAGAAAGCCACTGAGACTGAGGAACCGAAGAAAGAAGAAGCAAAGGCGGAAGAGCCTAAGGAAGCACCTGAAAATTCCGAGGAGAAAACAGAAGAACCGAAAGAGAATGCATGAGAGTAAGAGAATCTGAGATCTCGTGTTTATGATTTTCAACGGATTCGGTACATAGTGAATTTTTAAGAAAACGTGATATTTCATTTGCCTGCTGGCTGTGGAATATCACGTTTTTGCTATTCTTTACAAACCCTTGGGTTGTTGAAACAGGCGGAATGTTGTAATATAATAAATTGATTGCTTAGTTTTGTATTTAAAAGATTTTGGGTTGGGATTTATGAAATCGGCGGTTAAAAAAGTACTTAGCATTATTATTATCGCAGTCGTTGTTTTCGGAGTTTTCGTTTCCTGGAAGGGACTGGGACCGATCGATAATTTGAAACAGTCCTTAAAATACGGACTTGATATCGATGGCGGTGTCTATGTCGTGATGCAGGCGGACACAAAAGGAATTTCCAAGTCTAAATTGAAAGAAACAATGGAGCAGACGAAAGAAGTTCTGGAGAAACGTGTGAACGCGATGGGCATTTCGGAAGCAACGGTCAGCATCGAAGGAAATGACCGTTTCCGTATTGAGATGCCAGGTGTGAAAAACGCGAAAACAGCGATCAACCGGATCGGCAAGACCGCGCAGCTGAAGTTCACACTGGCTGATGGCACTGCATATCTGACGGGTTCGGACGTAAAAACAGCAGCCGCGGTTGCGGATGATGAAAACGGTGGCTATAAAATTGAACTTCAGTTTACTTCTGAAGGACAGAAAAAGTTCGCGAAGGTTACAGAGCTGGCTTCTTCCGGGAAAGTTACTCCGACAGTAACAGCCGATGGTTCGACGGTAAGTGCAAACTCAGTCGTTATCTGGCTTGATAATGATATT
>JAQXNW010000163.1 GCA_029098205.1 Eubacteriales bacterium
TTGACTGCTGCGTCAAAGACTCGTCGATAAACCTCTCATAATGGCCCAGATCGAGGTCCGTTTCCGCGCCGTCATCGGTTACAAACACTTCTCCGTGCTGCACCGGATTCATCGTGCCCGGATCTATATTGATATAAGGATCAAATTTCTGCATCGTGACCTTATATCCTCTTGCCTTCAGAAGCCTCCCCAGAGAAGCCGCTGTAATTCCCTTTCCAAGACCGGATACAACTCCTCCTGTCACGAAAATATATTTTACCGCCATCTTATGCATCCTTCCCAAGCTGTCCAGAAAATCCGCCCGTACGAAAGACGAATTACAATTCATTTTTATATTCTATCCTGATTCCTGTTTTCGGTCAATCATCGCAATTTATTAATACAATCTTTTAAAAATGATATATTCCCTGAATATTCCATCTAATGATATACTGTATCTATTCCAAAACAAAACGAGGAAAGGAGCCTCCCGAAATGGATACATCATTCAACTATTCGGCTGTGGATGACATTCTGAGCCGGCACCCGAAGAACGCACTTTCGACGATCGCGGTTCTTCAGGATATTCAGGAATACTATCACTATCTTCCAAAAGAAGTATTCCCTTATGTTTCCCAGAAAATCGGCGTCGGCACGGCAACCCTGTACGGCGTCGCAACTTTCTACGGAAACTTTTCACTGGAAGCGAAGGGAAAATACATCATCCGCTGCTGTGACGGCACGGCCTGTCATGTCCGCGGCTCCCAGAACGTACTGCACTACCTCTGGGAAGAGCTGGGTTTATCTGAAAAGAAACACACCACCGACGACCGGCTGTTTACCGTGGAAACGGTATCCTGCCTCGGTGCCTGCGGCCTGGCGCCGGCCATGACCATCAATGACAAAACGTACCCGCTGATGACGCAGGAAAAGATCCAGAAAACGCTGCAGGAGATCCGTGTCTCTGAAAAGAAGGCATCCGGCGGAGAGGAGAAATAGACATGCTCCAGTTTAACGCGAGAGAAACACTTCAAGAATACCGTGCAGTCTGGGAAAAATCTTCAAAACTGGAAACCCGGAAAATCCTGGTCTGCGGAGGCACCGGATGCATTGCGGGAGGTTCTCTTCAGATTTATGACCGTCTTAAGGAACTATTAGAAGAGAACTGCATCGACATTCAGCTCGATCTTACCGAAGAACCGCATAAGGACGTGGTCGGACTTAAGCGGAGCGGCTGCCACGGATTCTGCGAAATGGGACCGCTGATCCGCATCGAACCGCAAGGATGGCTTTATACGAAATGTTCTTTGTCCGACTGCGAAGAAATCGTCCGGGAAACCATTCTCGGAGGCCGGTGCATCGAGCGGCTGGCCTATAAGCAGAACGAACAGGTATATGAAAAACAAGAGGACATCCCGTTCTATAAAAAACAGACACGCCTCGTTCTTGAACACTGCGGTCATATCAACGCGTATTCCATAAAAGACTATATCGCGGCCGGAGGATTCACCGCCCTTGAGAAGGCGCTGTTTGACATGACTCCGGACGAAATCACAAAGGAAGTAACCGCATCGGACCTCCGCGGACGCGGAGGCGCCGGATTCCCGGCCGGACGAAAGTGGGATGCCGCCCGGAAGCAAAAAGAGTTCCCGAAATACATCATCTGCAATGGTGACGAAGGCGACCCGGGCGCATTCATGGACCGCTCCGTCATGGAGGGAGACCCCTTCCGTCTTCTGGAAGGCATGATCATCGCCGGAATTGCCGTCGGCGCGGCGGGAGGGTACATCTATGTACGGGCAGAATACCCGGTTGCGGTCAGCCGTCTCAAAAACGCGATCGACGAATGCAATCAGTACGGCATTCTCGGAGACCAGATTCTCGGCTCGAACGTTTCATTCCATATTCATATCAACCGCGGCGCAGGAGCGTTTGTATGCGGCGAAGGCTCCGCGCTCATCGCTTCCATCGAGGGACAAAGGGGAATGCCTCGGGTTAAGCCTCCCCGCATGGCAGAAAAAGGACTGTTCGGAAAGCCGACTGTTCTGAATAACGTGGAAACGCTTGCAAACGTACCTGCCATCATCGAACGGGGAAGCAAATGGTACCGCTCCTTCGGAACCGAAAACAGTCCAGGGACGAAAGCCTTTGCTTTAACCGGAAACATCAATAACACCGGACTTATTGAAGTGCCGATGGGTACGACGCTTCGGGAAATCATCTTTGACATCGGCGGAGGCATGCGCGGCGGGAAGAAATTCAAGGCCGTGCAGATCGGCGGCCCATCCGGAGGATGCCTTACAGAGAAAGATCTGGACCTCCCTCTCGATTTTGATTCCTTGAAAAAAGCCGGCGCCATGATTGGATCCGGCGGCCTGGTTGTTATGGACGAGGACACCTGCATGGTCGAAACCGCCCGGTTTTTCATGCATTTCACACATGAGGAATCCTGCGGAAAGTGCGTGCCATGCCGCGAAGGAACGAAGCGCATGTATGAGATCCTCGAGCGGATTGTAGACGGACAGGGACACGACGGCGACATCGAGCTTCTGGAAGATCTTGCGGACACCGTAAAGAACTGCTCGCTCTGCGGCCTCGGTCAAAGCGCTCCGAATCCGGTTTTAAGCACGATCAAAAATTTCCGGGACGAATACGAAGCGCACATCTATCAGAAACGATGTCCAACCGGAAAGTGCGTCAAACTCCGCCATTACGTGATTGACCCAAGCCTGTGCCGCGGATGCTCCAAATGCGCCAGAAACTGTCCGCAGGGAGCCATTCACGGTGAAATCAAGAAGCCGTTTGTCATTGACCAGGAAAAGTGCATCCGCTGCGGAGCCTGCATGCTGAACTGCAATTTCCAGGCGGTTCGAATCGAGGTGTAATTATGCTGAATGATAAAATGATCGAAGTCGACAGCACTCTGGTTCCCATTGAGAATGAGAGGAATCTTCTGGGCGTCATCCGGAAAGCCGGCATCGAGCTTCCAACTCTTTGCTATAACACGGACCTTTCCATTTACGGCGCCTGCCGTATGTGCATGGTCGAGGATGAAAACGGACGGCTGATGGCGGCCTGTTCAACGCCCCCGAAGCCGGGCATGAAAATTCACACGAATACTGCCAGACTCCGCCATTACCGCCGTAATATTCTGGAGCTTCTTCTCGCAAGCCACTGCAGCGACTGCACAACCTGCCCGAACGGCGCGAACTGCCGGCTCCAGCTGCTGGCGAAGCGGTTCCATATCAAAACGCCGCGGTTTGAGGACACGCGCGAAAAAATGTATCTGGACGATTCTTCGCCCTGCATCATCCGGGATCCGGAAAAATGCATCCTCTGCGGAGACTGCGTCCGCGTATGCAAAGAAATCCAGAATATCGGCGCCATCGATTTCGCGAACCGGGGCTCCCGGGCCAGAATCAGCACTGCTTTCGACATGCCGCTTGTAAAAACAAACTGCGTCGGCTGCGGGCAGTGCGCACAGGTCTGCCCGACCGGCGCCATCGTGCAGCAGGACAACTGTCTGGATACCTGGGAGATGATCGATGATCCGGAAGCCTTTGTCACCTGTGAAATAGCGCCTGCCGTACGCGTCGCCATCGGTCACTCTTTCGGCCTTCCGGAGGGAGAGAACGCGATGGGCCGCATCGTTTCGGCGCTTCACCGGATCGGCTTTGACGAGGTGTACGATACAACGACCGGAGCGGATCTTACAACCATTGAGGAAGCCAATGAATTTCTGGAGCGCCTCGAAAAAGGCGAAAATCTGCCTTTGTTCTCATCCTGCTGCCCTGCCTGGGTGAAATGCGCCGAGAACAAATATCCTGAGCTTCTCCCGAACGTCTCCAGCTGCAAATCGCCGATGCAGATGTTCTCGGCGGTTATTAAAGCGCATTACCGGAATCATCTTCCGGAAGGAAAGACAAAGCATTACCATATCGCGATCATGCCTTGCACCGCGAAAAAAATGGAAGGAAAGCGTCCTGAATTCACGAAAAACGGAGAGCCCTATGTCGACGGCGTACTCACAACAAGGGAGCTTTCTAAGATGATCCGGGAATCCGGCATCGTATTCGAAGAGTGCCTGCCTGAAGCGGTCGATATGCCGTTCGGAACATATTCCGGAGCGGGCGTGATCTTCGGCGTAACCGGAGGCGTAACTGAAGCGGTGCTCCGGAAAGTCGTACAGGACGGATCCCGCGCATCCTTAGCGTCGATCGCATACAGCGGCGTACGAGGTCTGGAAGGCGTGAAAGAGACATACATCCAGCTCGGAGACCGCGAGCTCCACATCGGCGTTGTCTCGGGTCTTAAAAACGCGTCCGACCTGATCGAACAGATAAAATCCGGAGAGAAGAAATTCGATCTCGTAGAGGTCATGGCATGCCCGGGAGGCTGCATCA
>JAQXNW010000164.1 GCA_029098205.1 Eubacteriales bacterium
CGTTCATCGAACTCGGTGATGTCGGTCTGCTGGCCCTTCAGGAAATCCTGCGGCTCGGTGATTCTTTTCCGATAAGGATCTGATTGAAGGCTTTTACGGTGATGTCCTTCAGCCACTCTTCCTTGATAATGCGATTTGTGCAGACGGTGACTGCGGAAGCCGGATCAAGCCGGCTGATGCAGCGCCAGACGATGGTGGTTTTGCCGTGGATGTACCAGTGGACTCTTCGGTAGAGATCGCCGCATTCTCCACAGACGACGATCTGGGAAAAGCAGTTGTTTCCGGAGTAGACACGCTTCTTGCCGGAAGGGGATCTGTCATGTTTCTTCAGATATATTTTCTGTATACCCGTAGTGGGTATATATCCTGCGGTTTTTATATTATACCCTGGCTGGGTATATGTCAAGAAAAAATAAAGTGTGCCGCAAGAAATATTCAAGGGCACACTGTACTAGATTCTTTCAGCAGGCACGTCCGGCAGGGGATGCTCGCACCGCTGCTTGATATCGATTATTTTGCGTTTCTTACGGTGATTTCATCCATCGAAAGAAAATTTCTTGGCTTTACCACGTCAAAGACGATGTCCGCCATATCCTCCGGGCGGATAAAACGATCAAAGTCTTCCGGCTTGTCATCCTTCCAAAGCTCCGTCGCCATGTTTCCCATATATATGCCGGTGACTTTTACGTTTGTGTTTTCGAGCTCCAGCCGAACGGCTTTCGTAAATCCATCGATTCCGAATTTTGTGGCGCAGTAAACCGATTCTTCGGCTTTTGCGCGTTTCCCTGACATAGAAATGATATTCACAATCTGACCGCGGTTCCTTTGTCTCATCGGTTTCAGAACCTGCTGCGTGCAGAAAATCGTTGCCTTGAGATTCGCGTCGATCATCTGGCATGTTTTTCCCGGAGGAATATCCTCTGCCGGAGCGAAGAATCCGACGCCGGCGCTGTTGATGAGTATGTCGACAGGACCGATGTGATGAGAAATCCGGTCAAAGATCTGTTTCGTCTGGTCCGGATCCGAGAGATCACCCGAAAACGTATAAGCCGGGCCCGGAAGCTGCTCTGCGGTCAGGCTCAGTTTCTTCTGCGTACGGCCGATGAGAACTACCAATGCGCCGTCCTCAGAATATTTTTTCGCAAGTCTGGCTCCTAGTCCGCTTCCGCCACCAGTGATCACGACGATCGCTTCTGAAGGCGTTTTCTGTATTTCCTTAGCTTCTGTCATTTTCGGCTCCTTATAACTCCTTATAAAAATATATTTTCATCCGGATGGGGACGGATAAGAATTCAATGAATTCATAATGCAGTATATCATTTATTCTGAATATTGAGTTATTCGATGTTCTTTCATCCGGAGAAGATATTTGGAATGCTCCGCCGGCAGAATTAGGATTTTCCGGGATTCACGTATGGAAGAGGCCGAAAAATGGAGCAGAATGCGGTTGAAAAGGGGGAGCGCTTTATTATCGAACTGAAAAAAGGTGCTATTTTCTTGTTTTCATAGTATAATAAAAAGCAGGCAAAATATTTCGTATTCGAGCTCCGAAAGGAAGGTTTTAACAGCGATGGAATACTTAGAAATCGAGCAGGTTGTCGGAAGAGAAATTCTTGATTCGAGAGGAAATCCGACGGTAGAGGCTGAGGTTACGCTGGCGGATGGAACTGTCGGCAGAGCGGACTGCCCGAGCGGTGCGTCAACGGGTGAATTCGAGGCGCTCGAACTTCGGGACGGCGATGTGTCACGGTATGGCGGCAAGGGCGTTCTGAAGGCGGTTGGATGTGTAAATCATGAGATTCAGGACATTCTGGTCGGTATGGACGCGTCGGATACATATGCGATTGACCGTGCGATGATCGAAGCGGATGGAACAGAAGACAAATCTCGTTTCGGTGCGAATGCGATTCTTGCGGTTTCCATCGCGGCAGCGAAAGCGGCGGCGATCGCGCTGGATGAGCCTCTTTATCATTTCTTCGGAGGAATCAACGCGACTACACTTCCTGTACCTATGATGAATATCCTGAACGGCGGCGCACACGCGGCGAATACAGTGGATACACAGGAATTTATGATCATGCCGGCAGGTGCTCCGACATTCCGGGAAGGACTCCGCTGGTGCGCGGAGGTTTATCATAAGCTGGCTCAGATTCTGAAGGCGGATCATTATGCGACTTCGGTCGGAGATGAAGGCGGATATGCGCCGAATTTAAAATCTGATGAGGAGACCATCGAATACATTCTCAAGGCGATTGAAGAATGCGGATATAAGCCGGGAGAAGACTTTGTTCTGGCGATTGACGCTGCCGCTTCCGAATGGAAGGGATCGAAGCCGGGTGAGTATGTGCAGCCGAAGAGTGGTAAGAAATTCACATCTGAGGAACTGGTTGATCACTGGGCATCCATTGCAGAGAAATATCCGATTATCTCTTTGGAAGATGGTCTGGATGAGGAAGACTGGGATGGATGGAAGATTCTGACGGACACACTGGGCGGAAAGCTCCAGCTGGTTGGAGACGATCTGTTCGTGACAAATACCAAGCGCCTTAAGAAGGGAATTGAGCTCGGATGCGCGAATTCCATCCTCATTAAGCTGAATCAGATCGGATCCGTATCCGAGACTCTTGAGGCAATTAAAATGGCGCATGCGGCAGGATATACCGCTGTTGTTTCCCATCGCTCGGGAGAGACGGAGGATACGACCATCGCGGATCTGGTTGTGGGCCTTAACGCAGGACAGATCAAGACCGGAGCTCCGGGAAGGACAGAGCGTGTTGCGAAGTACAACCAGCTTCTTCGGATTGAGGATCGCCTGGGTGCTGCTGCTAAATATGCCGGATTCGGAGCATTTAAGGTTGAAAGATAATTTAAGATAAATAAAAGCGGTTTTTCTGCATTGCTTTCTTAGATCGCAGAAATAACTGCAGCGCTTTGGATATGTACTCCGCTTGCTGGATCAGAATTTCAACAAACGGGGTGCATATTTTTTGGCGCATTTTTGGTTTTGGGCAGATTCTGAATTTATCCGGCCGCTTCATTTTTCGTTTTCCGCCGAAAAAAGTCGATAAATCTGCGATGCTTTTCTTTTTCTTGCTTCTTATGATGGGAATTGAAGGAGGAAAAGACATGACAGAAAAACGAAAATGGAAGTTGGGTTTGATTCGGATGGCGGTATGCTTTCTGTTCAGCGCGGTTTTATTGGGAGGGATGTATCCCGTGAGTCACGCGGAAGGGAAAAACTACTATTTTGAGACGACGGGACAGAATTATACGTCGTTTGAAAACACATATTCCGACGGACAGAAGGATTCATTCAAGCAGCCGACATTTAAAAATCCAGGGGTTCCCGGAACTCCGTACTGCATTGAACCGAAAATCTGGTTCCGGAAAGGGGAGAAAACATCGGAGGATTTTATCTCTTATATGAAAGAGAAACGGAATCTGACGTTTACAGAGAGCGATGTGACGCATTTTGCGCTGGCACTGGATTACATCGAGAATCAGATGAAAGAAACCAATGGCGTAAACCGGAACATTCTGGCACAGGCATATCTATGGATGAAATTACCTGCGCCGGACGGAACCCGGATTGTCAACATGAAAATCAATGGCGACGAAACGATCGCTGGCAGAATCGTAAAGGAAGCCGATGCATATGCGGAAGAGAATCAGGATCGGGCAGCAGGAAAGGCGTATGCGTACGATGCGGGAGACGCCCAGGCGCTTGGATCCTTTTCGGTAGAATATTTCGGAAGAATCCGTCTTAAGAAAACGTCGGAGCTTCCGGACATTTCGCAGTCTTCGGATCTTTATTCGATGAAAGGCGCGGTGTATCAGATCCTCAGAGAGGACGGAAGCGAAGCGGGAACTCTTACCGTGGATGAGAAAGGAATTTCATCGGAAAGCGACTGGCTTCTTCCCGGAAAATACGTGGTTCGGGAAAAAAAAGCTCCTGATGGATTTTCACTGGACACGAAAGAATATCCGGTAACTGTCACAGAAAAAGCTGATTTGGAGATATCCGTCCGTGAAATGCCGAATTTTGTAAAGGCGGATCTGTTACTGAAAAAATGTACAAAGGACGGAAATCCGCTTCCGATTTCCGGGGCGGAATATAAAATTTCGTATTCTGCTGGCAGTAAGGAGAGTGAGAGTCCCGACCGAAGCTGGATTTTCAAAACAGATGAAAAGGGTGAAATCCGGCTTTCGAAAGAATACCTTGTATCCGGAGATCCGCTCTTTTTCGATGCGGATGGGAACCCGGTTCTTCCTTATGGCTGCTACCGGATTCAGGAAGTGAAGGCGCCGAGCGGATATACGCTGGATGAAAAAGTATATTACCAGAAGCTTCTGGGAAGCGGCAAATCCGAAAGTACGGAGGCGTGGAATCCTGTAGAGAGTCTGGAAGAGAAAGAAGAACAGCCAAAACCGGATAAACAGGACGCACAGAAAAATCAGCCGAAAAAAACAGGTTCCGTGAAGAAGGAAAAACCTGTGAATACCGGTGATTCCGAAAAACTCACGTTTTATGCTTCCGCCTTGGCTGTGTCCGGACTGCTGCTTACGGTATGGAGAAGAAGAAACCATCGAAAGTTTATGGGATAATTGCTGGCCGCTTTAGAGAGCAATCGATCGTTAACACTTATGGAATATGTCAAAAGCCCCGCTTCTATTCTGGAAATAGGAGCGGGGCTTTCTAATAACGTGTAAAATATTGAATATATTATTCGTAGCGGTTTTTCAATTTGGATTTCACTTCATCGAACGCATCGGTAATTTCTTTCGAAGGCTCCGGAGTGAGAAGACTTACAACGACGATAAACAAGCAGGATACCAGGAAAGCAGGGAGCAGTTCATAGATCGCAAAAATGCCGCCCAGCTTCGAAATACCGAACTTCCATACGAATACCATGATGCCGCCGCTGATAATGCCGGCTGCTGCGCCTTGAAGGGTTGTTCTTTTCCAGAAAAGGGAGAACAGAACCAGCGGACCGAAAGACGCTCCGAATCCAGCCCAGGCGAAAGAAATAATCCGGAATACTGAGCTGTTCGGATTCCAGGCAAAGAAAATTCCGATGACGGTGATCAAGAGAACCGTAAGTCTGGCGGCTGTCATTTGCTTGTTTTGAGGCATATCTTTCCAGAAAAAGTGATGAATCAGGTTTTCTGACATACTGGAAGAAGCGGCAAGCATTTGAGAATCGGATGTAGACATCTGTGACGCGAGAATTCCGGACAGAATGAGACCAGCAAGAATTGCCGTGAATGGATTGATCTTTCCAAGCGCAGAGGATATATAAATGATGATTCTTTCCGGATCGAAATTCGCTTGTCCGATAAGGCCCTTTGCCTGCGCGAACGAATACCCGATGACTCCGATCAAGATGGCAACTCCCATGGAAATAACTACCCAGACGGTCGCAATGCGGCGCGACATTTTCAGTTTTCGATCGTCTTCGATGGCCATGAAGCGTAGCAGAATATGCGGCATGCCGAAATACCCGAGGCCCCATGCGAACGAAGAGAAGATTGTAAGAAGGCTGAAACTGTGATCCGGACCGTTCAGGCTGAAGTAATTCGAAACATCTTCTGTCTGGGCGATGGATTCAGAAAAACCGCCTCCGCATGAGAGGCTGTAGAACAGGACGACGATCAGCGCAATGGTCATGATGATGCTCTGAATGAGGTCTGTCGTAGATGCCGCGAGAAAACCGCCTAATGTCGTATAAACAGCGATTACGATCGCGCCTAAGATCATGGCGGTGTGATAATTGATGCCGAACATACTGTTAAACAGTTTTCCGACCGATGCAAAACCGGAGGCCGTATACGGTACGAAGAAAACGACGATGATGATCGCGGAGAGGGCCAGCAGAACGCCTTTTTTCTCCTGATATCGATTCGAGAAGAAGTCGGGAATTGTGTTCGCATGAATATGTTCCGAGTAAATTCGGATCGGCTTTGCGACGATCAGCCAGTTCATATAAGTTCCAAGCGCAAGGCCTGCCGCGGTCCAGAAAGCTTCCGCGAAAGTGCCGTTTCCACCGGTAAGCCCTGCCAGAGCAACACCGGGGAGACCCATAAGAAGCCAGGAGCTCATATCGGATGCTTCCGCGCTCATAGCAGTGACAAAAGGTCCGAGTTTTCGTCCTCCCAGATAGAAATCATCTGTGCTTTTGTTCCTTTTGGAAAGCCTGCGGCCAATCTCAACCATGCCGGCCATATACGCAATGATGACGAGGATAATTACAATAATATTAACCATAGTAGAACTCAGAATAAATTCTCCTGAAAATAATTAAGCAAATCTGCGGAAGGGCCTGGCGGTCCAGCCGCAGATTTGCTTGTTTTCCTAATTGAAAATAGCCGTATCCGAATCAGCCGATGTCTTCCGGAAGTACGAGTGTATGCTCACGATTCAGTTTCTGGAAGAAAGCAATCAGCGTATCCAGCGGTACATTCTGAACATTTTTGTTCGTGCCGCGTATATTCACAGAGACGGTTCCTTCTTCCGCTTCTTTTTTCCCGACAACAAGAATGTAAGGATCCTTATACTGTTTGAATTCCTTTATCTTCTCCTTCATATTCTTGTCTTTCAGATCGATGTCCGTGCGGATTCCGGCATCCCGGAGCGCGTCCCGGACTTTCAGCGCGTATTCGTTCTGATCGCTTCGAATCGGAACAATCGCCGCCTGATCCGGAGAAAGCCAGAACGGGAAGCT
>JAQXNW010000165.1 GCA_029098205.1 Eubacteriales bacterium
TGTGCTCATGGGCGTGCACAGGAGCGCGGCGGACTTTGTCCGTGATCGCGTCCAGCGTCGAAGTATCGTCTTCCTGGCTGTCATAATAAAGATCCCGGAGCTGGATGTATTTCGCAACATCCGGGTGAAGGTACTTCAGGGTTTCCTTACTCCGGATTTTCTTCCGGATTTCTGTCGCGGAAATCACAACCGGTGAATTTCCCATCAGGATGACCCGGACGCCCTCCCGGGTCAGGCGATCCCGCTCATACAGCATTTCTTCGCGGTTTTCGTCTCCCCGAAGCCCGACGAGAAGCGTCGCGTTCTCCGCGACATCCTTCCAGCGGACCCAGTAATGAAACGCCATAAACGCATCGGATCCAAGAAGATAATAGAGATCGTCCTCCGGATATTTCCGTGCCAGCCTCTTAACCGTATCCGCCGTGTAGGCCGGCGTTCCCCGCTCTATTTCCGACGAGTCCACCGAAAAAGGATCCATGCCGCGCGTCGCAAGCTGGCACATGAACAGCCGGTCCTCTCCGGAAGCGATCTTCGCATTCTGCTTATAGGGCGGAATCGTCGGAATCAGGATCACCTGATCCGCGTCCGCAAAATCCAGAGCCGCCTGACAAAGCGCAATGTGGCCGTTATGAATCGGATCGAAGGTCCCGCCGAATAAAATGATTCTGCTCATCTCAGCCTCCTAACCGTACGGTCGCGGTTCCGTTCCAGGCGGAAGCGTGAAGAATTCCCCTGGCGTTCGGATCCTCCGCTACATACAGAAAGGCGGTGATTTCCTGCGTATTCAGATACGCCGCCAAAGACTCCCAGGGGTCCTGATCCATGTACCGCATGCCGTAAACGATGTCCTTTGCCTTCTCCGCGACTTCCTTAGGTCCGCCGATTACAAATCCCGGTCCCTCCGGATAAATCGCGCACCAGAGATCCTTCTGAATCTCCTCCAGCTCGTCATCCGTCTCTTCTTCCTCGTCATGCGGATTCCCGATCAGAATTGCCGCGGGCGTATCTTCCCCGTTCATCTCCATCATCATCGCGCAGGCCGCGGTTTCCTTCGGACAGTATGTCTCCAGAATGCCGGCAAGCGCCATCTCCAGATCCTCCGCATCCTCCGCATCCTCGATCTCCGGAACCGTTTCCGGAATGCCGGAAAGCGCCTTACGAAGCTCTGCAAGATGATCCGTATCCGTAAGACAGCCGACCGCGAACCTACGCCCGTTCAGAACTCCGTTTTCAATGCAGTACGCGTATTTCACCGCTTTCTCCTTCCATGGATCCATCAAAAAACAGAAAGAGTCCGACCCGGATCCCGCCGGATCAGACCCGTTCTTACATTAGAATTTCGTGAGCATATCGCCTTCCGGGCTGAAAGAAAGCTCGAACGGTTCGCTCTCAACTTCGATGGTATCCATCTTCTCCGCCTCCGGAAGCATTGCCTCCGAGATCAGAATTTCCTCAATCTCCAGCGAATTATTAATAATAATGATTCTTGGATTATCATAGTCGATTTTAATCGAACTTGCAAGGCATGCCTGGATAACATCCTTCTCACTGCCTGCAACAACCGGAATCCGATACGCGGACGCGTTGTAGCTCGTGATCGCATTCGGATATGTATCCGCGAAGCTGACCTTCTTGAAGAAACGGTCCGTGCAGAAATCCGCTCTTCCCATTCCGGTCGCGTTTCCGTGCGATTCGTCCGTCAGATCGAAGATACCAATCCGCTGCGCCTCGATTCCCATCTTAAGCTTTTCATTGACGCACCGGCCGACGATGTTCGGGTCCATGCCCGCACCGGTATAGTTCTTGCCAAGCTCGCGGACGATCAAAGTATCGCAGCTTGGGAACCAGATCCGGCCCATCTGCGCTTTCGCCTTTGTAAGAAGCTCCGGCTCTCTTTCCGGGATTTCTTTTCCCGGCATCGCTTCCACGTAGAATGTCTTGTCAAACGAATTCTCCAGAAGCGCTACACCGATCACGACATTCGCGTTTTCGATAACGACCCGCGCGTTCTTTCCGATCCGCTGCGACATGCTGTCGTCGCCGTTCGCATGGCAGATATGCGCGCCATACTGTTTTCCGATGCCGATGGTCAGCATCTTCATCATACCGCTCTCATACGGTCCCTGGAAGCTTGTATGCGCCTTCACACGGTTAAGAGCGATGATCGCATCGCATTCCGCCGCGTTCTTATCGATGCAGACATCGAAATCATCCTCGTCGTCCTTTACATGTCCGACCTTCACGGTCGTCATATCCGAAAGAATCGGCGCTCCCATCGCTTCTTCCGTAATGCCGAGGCTCTTCAGAATTTCGATCTGTCCTTCCGCCGTCGCGCCGCCATGGCTTCCCATGGTCGGAATCAGGAACGGCTCCGCTCCCTTGCTGCGGACATAATCCACCAGAAATTTCGTAACGAACGGCATATTCGAAACGCCGCGGCTTCCGCATGTGATCGCGATCCGCATGCCGGGGCGCACAGCCTTCTCGATTTCCGGATTCTTCAGATCCTCCGTAAGCTTTGCCGCAATTTCTTCTTCTCCGATCTCGTTATGCGCGAACACCTGATGAACGCGGACAAAACGAGGCAGGTTGATGTGATTGATAAAACTGCTGATCGGTGATGTCATTTTCTTTGATATCCTCCGTTATTTCACTTCCGCCGCGCTGACCGGATACTGGGCAAGTACGGCATTCGCCATTGCAAGCGCGACCTCCTCAAGATCGACGCCTTCTTCATAAGAGGAAAGGAACGCTTCCGCAGCCGCCTTCGCCTCTACGAACGGTCCCGGCACATTGATGACGATAGTCCCATCTTTCTTTCCGCAGACGAGCTTCGACCACATATGCCCGTTCTTTCCGTAAATTTCATGAGACGCATATTCATCCAGATAGTGAGAAAGCGCGGTATGCGTATAATCCTTCCCCAAAGTCTTGCTGAAACGATGTCCGCCGCCGGACCCTCCGATCAAAATGATCAGATCCGGTTTTGACTCTGCTGCCTCGACAATTTTCCGGAAAATCGTGTCCTCCGTGTCTAAAAGCGGGCAGACTCTTGTCACCTCCGCTTCCGGAAACTCCCGGACAACCAACGACATAATCTCCGGCGCGTCGAGATCCCGGACGGTTCCATTTTTGATCTCGTCACCTGTCGGAAGGATAAATACTTTCTCAATCATGTTTATAACGCTCCCATTCCCATATTGCGGCTTCGAAGCCAAACCGAGCCGCTTCGGATAAAAAAAGCCCCCATTTCATAGGGAAATGAGGGCGTCGGCGCACGGAATCCGTACGTCATTAAATCCTACAGTTCAACCTCGCACCATGTTACGATGTCGGAAACCTTAAACTTCTTGCCATCGGAAAGTCCCGGAAGAATGTCATCCGCATTCGCGATGATCTGATCCGGTGTCATCGGATCAACCTTCTCCTGCAGCCATTCCTTCGTAATGCCTACAGAATTCAGCTCAACCCAGGCTCTCTCCTCGATGTTGTCATAATCGATCGCATATCCGCCCGCTCTTGCAATTGCAAGGTTAACCGGCGAGCATCCAAGGTCACGGCCTACAACAAGACCAAGATCCAGCGCTTTCAGAACATACTTCGCCAGTGTGGATTTACGTGCTGCGATAACCGGATAGTCGCTCTTGACGGTCTTCGCATATTCACCAGAGTTATGCGCAGTAAGTCCAGCGCCATAAGAACGGTTGAAGATACGGCCATATGTCTCGAATACAACCATTCCGATACCAACGGAAATCTCCGGACCTGCCTTGCCGATGACAACTTCGCCGTCTGTCATGATCTCATAGCATCCGAATGCAGGAACCAGAATCTCTGTCATCGCGATGCAGTCCATCATCTCAGATCCTGTATTGTTGTTCGCAATACGGCCAGTGATTGTCTGTGTCTCATTATGCGGAACACGCGGATAGCGATCCTGGAAGTTAGGTCCGCGGAACAGCTGCTTTCCAGCGTTCTCCGGGATCATATCCCACTGCTTCATATGCGGCTCTTCCTGAAGAAGCTTCTCGGAGTAATTCTGCTCCGTTACGCTCAGGAATCCGAAATCCTTATTGATCATATTGTAATCAATGGAAGCGAATGCGACAACCGCGTAATCCGCGATGATACCGTCGCTGGATACCGTGATCGCATCCATGTCAATGATATCAACCGCAGCCGGTTCGTTAAAATTCTTAGCAAGAATCTCGCAAGCCTGGCGGTATGTCAGTCCGTTGGCCTGTACGTCACGCTTGTCGACAAAAATCAAATTAATTGGAACCCGACCTTCTGCCGCGCCTTTTTTAATCAGCCTGTATTTTAATGTTGCCATTGTAATGCCTCTCTCCGTATAAACGATTATCTCTAAGAGTAACTTCTTGGGACAAAGTAAACCTCAAGACCGTTCCGGCTTCCCCGGACATACGATCCTCCGGTCCCTTTGATCAGTCGTAAGCGACGCGGCGGTCATCTACAACTTCGGAATCGTGATAATAGCACTCCGGCGCAGGTGCGGTGATGAACATGCTCTCGAGAATTGTCTTCGGGCTTGTTCCGTCCTTGCGAAGCGCTTTGATTACTACGCAGTGGATCGTCTCCGGAATCTGCGGCAGCATGTAAACCTGTACCTTCGAAACTTCCGGATCCTCTGTGATCTCTACGAGCTCTTCCTCGATTCTTCCTACACGAAGCGAAGCAAGCTTAGCGGATTTCAGGTTCTCCAGACCGATCAACTCAACTTCTGTGTCCGGACGGCGCTTCTTGCCGGCGTCCTGTACCTTCTGAATGAAATCCGGCAGCTTGGTGTGCATCAGTTTCATGATACGTCCTCCTTAAATATGAAAGTCAATATGTTCTCTATCAATCAGACGGATACCCGCCGATCAACTTCGCCGAAATAAATTTTCTTACGATCACCCCCCGGGGGGGGGATACTGTACTTAAAAAAATATTTATCCAGCACCTTGGAGAAAGGGCAGGCGGATAAGCGCTGCCTGCCCTTTCTCTTGCCGCCAATTATTTTACCTGTTTTCTGCCTTTCCTGCAAGGATATCTTCACCCTGCTCCGCAAAGAATTTGATGTCTTTTTCCGTCGGTCCCTTGTATGTAAGCTTGGAAACCACGATGATGACAATCAGAGACAGAGGAACGGAGAATACCGCACTCGGCTGCCCCCAGAGAAGTCTGTGTCCGGAAAACTCATTCGCAAGCGTAAGCACAGTTCCGACAACCATGGAAGCGGTCGCGCCCTGTACGGTAACCTTCTTGGAAAGAAGCGCCGCAAACAGAGGAATCGTAATCGCGGAGGAGTACAGCGCGTATACGTAGTTCTGAATCGACAGAATGTTATCAAAGAATTTCTGCATGATATACGCAATGATCGCGAAGATAACCAGGCAGACACGAATGTAACGAACCTTCTGTCTCTCTGTTGCATCCTTCTTAAACAGCTTGCACCAGATATCCATAACGCCGCTCGTTACCGCGGAAAGCAGGTAAGAGTCCGCTGTCGTCATGATCAGCGCAGTTCCGCATGCCAGCATCGCCATACCGATGAACGCCGGTGCGATCGCAGCAAATGCGAAGAACAGACCATCGGAGGACACGTCCGGGAATACAACGCGAAGAACGAATCCCAGCGAAGTAGAGCAGAACATTACGAGGAAGATAATTGTTACAAATACATAAATGGATTTCTTCAGAGCCTTGTCATCCTTGCCGGACGCCATACGCTGAATGAAGTTCTGGTCGCCGATGATGTTCATCGTGCCGCCCAGCGTCAAACTGAACCATCCAATGAATCCATAGTTACCAAACGGGAAATCCGTCGTTCCTTCCGCAGTGCGGGACAGGATTCCTTCCAGGCCTCCGCCGTTATGAATCGCCGCGAACAGCGCGATGAACATAGAAGCCGTGATGAACAGAGAGGAAATCATATCCGTTACAGCAACCGAACGCATACCGCCCATGAACGCGATGCCAACAATGATGACCGTTCCGATGACAATCGCAATGTCCTTATTGATTCCGGTCGCAACATAAAGTGCGTTTCCGAATGCACGGAACTGATAGGAGCAGGTTCCAACATAAGCGATAACGATTACAAACGCCGCGAAGTTCTGCTGCGCGGTTCCGTAACGATCTCCGAATACATTCGATACAGTGATAGATTCTCTCCGGTTGATCCGCTTCGCGATCTGATAAAGGAAGAGCGGTGCCAAACTCTGACATGTCATGTACAGAATGCCCGGCCACCAGCCGTAGTTCGCGCCAACCGCAAGAGAACCTCCTGTAATGGTTCCGCCGCCGACCCATGTCGCCGCCATCGTACCTCCGAGAACCCAAGGTCCCAGAGATTTTCCGGCGATCAGCATGTCTTTCGTATCTTTCGCCTTATGCTTACTAGCCGTATAGGCGCCCACGATAAGGATTACCGCAATATATGCAATAACCGCAGAGAGCAGGTAAAATTTCATGTCTCATCCTTTCCTAATAATAGCAGATAATGCCGCCAATACCTATCCAAGCACGATCCATCGCACCTTCTCCTGCAGAAAGTTCAGGGTACGATTCACAGAAAATTTTCATCCCCGGCTGGGGGATTCTGCAGACAGACTGTCCGGACCAAATCATGTCTGTTTCGTATAAGATCATGCTTTGTATGTACTAATCATAAAACAATGCAAATTTTCGATAAACAAAGAATTTGTCAAACCAGTTTTGAACAATCGTATAGATGAATATAATCCACAGGGTAAGAAATCGTTATGCAGAGCCATTCGTGATTGGAATGAAACATTGAAATTTCAAGCCATATTTTATCCAATCAAAAAATCGGATTCGAAAGAAAAATCTCTTTTTCGAACCCGATTTTCGGCAAATTCCATATTATTAAAAAGTTGTGCGACCATTTTTAATAGGTCTCACCGCCCTGCGGCGGAGCGATTTTACGGGAATATTGCCGATAATTGTACAGAAAATATGTACATCGCACGCTGTTTACGATGTTTACTTCTTGGAATCCATGCTCCCGGACCGGAAGCCTTCCAAATCCAGCGTCACATAGGCGTATCCCAGACTGCGGAGTTTCTCCGCAATCTCTTTCCGCATCGCAACCGCCCGGTTAAGGTCTTCCTGCAGAAGCTCAATTCTCGCAATATCCCCATGTACACGGACACGCATCTGCCGGAATCCATGCGCAATCAGGAAATCTTCCGCCTTCTCGACCTTCGCGAGTTTTTCATTCGTAAGCTCCGTGCCATACGGAAACCGCGTCGCAAGGCAAGAGTAGGATGGCTTATCCCAGGTCGAAAGACCCAGTTCCTTCGATAAATCCCGGATTTCCTGTTTCGTAAGTCCCGCATCCAGAAGCGGGCTGACAACCGAGAGTTCTTCCAGCGCTTTTCTTCCAGGACGGTATACACGCGTATCGTCCACATTCGTTCCATCGGCAACTTTCGAAATGCCAAGTGCCTCCGCAGATTCATAAATTCCTGAGAAAACAGCGGTCTTGCAAAGGTAGCAGCGATTCTCCGGGTTCTGTGAGAAACCTGGAATCGTCATCTGATCCGCTTTCCGGACGATCTGACGAATGCCTTCCATCCGGCAGAACTCTGCGGCCTCATCCGCCTCTCTCTGCGGAACAGACCCGGACTTTACGGTAACCGCGATCGCTTTTTCTCCCAGCACATCGTGCGCCGTCTTAAGAAGGAATGTAGAATCCACCCCTCCCGAAAATGCCACCGCGACCGCTCCCAGCCCACGCAGCGACTCCTTCAGCTGCTCAAATTTCTCCTGCTCTTCCTTTGTAATCATCTTTTTCCTCCCGAATATCCCGTTCTCCCGAAGACACCTTTTTATCCGCGTCTATTGGTCTGCGTCCTCATCCGGCCCGGAAGGAGCCATCGGCTCCCCTTCCTGTCGCAGCCGTCTGTAATACGAATCCGCCTGGTAAAGTGCGGCCGCCGGGTTATGTCCCAGCACCCTGTCTTTCGTAATCAGCGTTGTCACCGGAACCTTCGAATATTTATAGAACAGCGTGTCGTGTCCGACGCAGAGTCCGACAACCACATTGAGTTCCGTTTCCGCCTTCTCAAGACGCTTCGCCTGAAGAATCGGATTGCACATGATCGGTCCGGTTTTTTTCGTATATTCCGGCTTGATTCCGATTCTGGTTTTTTCCACCGATCCGATTTTACAGACCGCACCAAACGGCTCAAAACCATGTTTTCTTAATATCTGTGCGAAGATCCTGGATTCCCGGATCAGTCCCGCGCAGGTGGCAATGCCGATTCTGCGGTATCCCATCCGCTTCGCGAACGCCATGATTTCTTCCACTCTCGTGTACCGGCAGTAGAAATCCGATTCGACCTCCGCCGCGAAACACGCGATTCGGTTATTCTCCGGATCGTCATAAAGCGCCAGAACCTCGTCCAGCTCTTCCTTTGTCAGCTCCTTCGTAAGACAAAAGTCCGGCCAGAACGAATCCCGCGATTCACAGTTCAAGACCGCGCAGTCTGTGCAGCTGAACTCCTTTTCCGTGCGTTTCTTATCCTTCGGTGTCTTCGCCGTCTGATTCCCCATATAAAACCTTTCCGATCAAAGCCTCTTCCGATTATTTAACGCGTTCTCCATAAAAGGCCCGGATACAGTTCGCATGCTCATCGAAATCCTTCGTTCCGACGCCGTATCCGATTTTCTCCACGTTCATGACCGGACGGTTTCCGAAAGCTTCCGAGTAATACTTAAGAAGCGCAGCACCCGTCGGCGTGCAGAGCTCCGTATCCTCCGAATCACCGTATGTCGGCACCCCGAGAAGAAGCGCCGCTGTCGCCGGAGCCGGCACCGGCATAATGCCATGCGCGCAGCGAATCATTCCCGTCCCCGTGTTAATCGGCGAGCAGAGAATCTGATCCGGGTTCAGAATGGACAAAGCCAATGAAACACCCACTACATCCGCAACCGCATCCATTGCGCCGACTTCATGGTAATGAACAAGTCCGATGTCCGTCCCATGCGCGGATGCTTCCGCTTCCGCGATCAGCTGATAGACATCCTTCGCTTTTTCTTTCACTTCATCCGAAACGGTAAGCCCATCAATCGCAGCGGCCACCGATTCCGGAGTCGCATGATGATGGTGATGCGCATCGTGCGTATGGCTGTGATCATGATCGTGATCGTGGCAGTGTTCATGGTCATGCTCATGATCGTGGTCATGCTCATGATTGTGGTCATGCTCATGGCAGTACTCGTGATCGTGGTCATGTTCGTGTTCATGGCAGTGTTCATGATCGTGAGAATGCTCATGCGGCTCGCCCGCATGCTCTTCCTCGCCGTTCACCAGAATCGTAAGATGTTCCCCGGAAATTCCGCACGTTGTCTTCCGGCCCGGTTTTACCGTAATTCCCGCCGCGGAAAGTCCGTTCATCTGATTCAGGAACTGCTCTTTCTGCGCCTCATCCATCAAATCATACAAAGCGGACATCAGCATATCTCCCGCTGCGCCCATCCTGCATTCCAGATACAAAGTCTTCATTATTCTTTTATTCCTTCCATTTGGTTAATCATATTCGCAAGATACCCTGCACCGAAGCCATTGTCAATATTCACGACGCTCGCGCCGGACGCGCAGGAATTCAGCATACTTAAAAGCGCGGAAAGGCCTCCGAAGTTCGCTCCATATCCAACGCTGGTCGGAACAGCGACAACCGGGCAGTCCACAAGACCGCCGACTACGGACGCAAGCGCGCCTTCCATGCCCGCGCAGACAACAACCGCACGCGCACCCATCAGGACATCCATCTTAGATAAAAGACGGTGAATTCCAGATACACCGACGTCATAAAGTCTTGTCACATGGCTCCCGAGCGTCTCCGCGGTGAGCGCCGCCTCTTCCGAAACAGGCATATCGCTCGTCCCTCCGGACGCGACAACCACATTCCCGACGCCGGCAATCGGCTCCGGATTGGCAACGCCGAGCTTAGCGATTTCATGATACTCCATTTCGATTCCCGCATCCATGACCCGCTTCGCCTTCTCGGGATCAATTCTGGTCACCAGGATATTCCGGCAGGCATGCTCCTCCATCGTCCGGAGGATTCCGATGATCTGTTCGGACGTCTTCCCCGCTCCGTAAATCACCTCGTTCGCGCCCTGCCGGATTCCGCGGTGAAGATCAACTTTCGCATAATCAATGTCCTCAAACGGAGCCTCTTTCAGCTCAAGAAGCGCGTCCTCCGGACTCCTGCGGCCATCTGCGACCGCACGCAGAAGATCCAATGTTTCCTGCCTGCTGTTCATAGACAACTTCCTTCCCTCTGCAGATCTTTCTTCTACTATATAACGTGTCCGGACGGAAAGCAACAAATTTCCGATAAATGCAGTATGAAATAGTGTAATTCACGCTCGCTGCATGCTTCAACGTTCACGATCCGCTTCAATGCCCACGGTCCGCTTCAACATTCTCTTCCCGTTTCACTTCGCACTGCCTTTTTCGAAAAAAGGCGCCGGAGATCAAGTTCCCGGCGCCGTCAGAATTCTTGCCGCCCGCGGCTTTTTCCGCTATTTCGCGGATTCAAGCCATTCTTTCGTATCGTTGTAGATAATATTGAACACGCGGTCGTTGTTGCCTTCGCCGGCAAAACTGTTATGCGGCGTAATGTACAGACGTTCGATATCCCAGAGCGGGCTGTCCGCCGGAAGCGGCTCCTGCTCAAGTACATCAACCAGAGCGCCCATGAGTTTTCCATCTTCCAAGGTCTTCTGCAGCGCGTCGATATCTACGACGCCGCCTCTTGTGATGTTGATGAAGATCGCGTCGTCCTTCATTAAATCGAAGCAGTGCTGGTTGAACAGATGATACGTGTTCGGGAACAAAGGCACCGCGTTGATGACGATGTCCGCCTTCGGAAGTTCCTCATCCATATGATCGAGCGTAAGAACCTCGTCATAATATCCCTGGTCATTCCGCGGCGCGACATCGAGTCCGACGATGTACGCATCAAACGCGTGAAGACGCTTCGCAATATGGCTCGCGATCGATCCGGTGCTGATGATGCAGACTCTCTTTCCCTCCAGTTCCATAAGATCCCAGTCTGCCTGCCAGATGTGCTGCTCCTGCTGCTTCTTCAGCTTGAAGAACTTCTTGTACATCTGAAGGATTTCACCGACTACGAACTCCGCGATCGGTGTGCTGTGAACGCCCGGGCAGTTCTTCAGGATGATTCCCTTTTCTTTCAGATAATCCACCGGCATCTGATCGATTCCCGTCGATGTCGTATGAATATATTCCAGAGACTTCCACTCCTTAATATCGTTATGGTTGAAAAATCCGAAAGTGATGATTCCGTTTACGTCCGAGAAATCCTGATCGTAATGCTGCGCGTCCGGCCCGTCCAGATACAAGGTTTCCAGTCCATCCAGCGCCTCAAACTTCTCAAATTGATCCGGTCGAAAACTGTATTTATTCGCAAAAAGAATTTTTTTCACGATCCGTTACTCCTTACCAGTCATAAAATACGAACCGGCTCTGTCCGACAAAGCCGGTTCGCTGTTTTTTCTAAGAACTCTTTACGCGCGTCCTTCGATCATATCGCAGGTCAGTTTGCCGAGGATCTCCGCACCCTTCACGATATTCTCGTCGGTCTCCGTCGAATAGCAGAGACGGACGGAATGCGTCGGCTTATGACCGTCCAGCGCGAATCCGGAACCCGGTACGCATACAACGCCGCGGTCAATTCCCTTCCATACGAAATCAACTGCATCGATGCTTTCCGGAAGGAACATCATGATGAACATTCCACCGGTCGGCGTGCTGAGCTTAACGCTTGGATGGATCGTCCGCTTAAGGGCATCAATAACCAGCGAGGACTTTCTGCGGTACTCCTCCTGCGCGAGGCGGATGTGCTTCTCATAGTCCGTCTTCTCCATAACGCCCCAGGAAACATACTGGCCCAGCGTATTCGAATGAACGTCGGTGCACTGCTTGCAGACGTTTACGTACTGTCCAAAGCGCTTATCCACTACAAGATATCCGAGACGGAAAGACGGCGCAATTACCTTCGAGAGAGAGCTCGTATAGAATACACGGCCTTCCGTATCGTAAGACTTGATCGGATTCTGCGGCTCTCCGGCAAAACGGAGCTCTGCATATGGATCGTCCTCAAGAATGATTACATCATACTTGCAGGCGAGTTCATAAAGCTGCTTCCGCTTGTCATCGATCGCGGAGAATCCGGTCGGATTCTGGAACGAAGGAATGGTATAAATCAGCTTGCAGTTCGGATTCGCCTTCAGAGCCTCTTCCGTCGCCTCAATGTCGATACCGGTCTCATTAATCGGAACACCGACCAGTTTCGCTTCATAAGCACGGAAAATGTTATAGCAGCTCGCGTAGGACGGCTCTTCCGTAATAACAACGTCGCCCTTCTCCAGCCAGATCTTGGAGGTTACATCGACAGCCTGTGTGCCGCCGCTTACCATATAAAGATCGTTCTTTTCGAAATCAAAGCCGAATTTCTTAGTCAGACGCTTCTTCAGGAATTCAACCAGCGGTGGATAACCCTGAACAGATCCGTACATCAGAAGAGAATTCACTTCATCGCTGTTCAGCGCTTCCACGAAAAACTTCTTCATTTCTTCTACCGGATATGTCGCCGGCGACGGGTTTCCGTTCGCGAAGGAAATAAGACCCGGCTTCAAAGCCGCTTCCGCGAACTGACGGATCACAGAACCCTCGATGTGGTTCATACGATCAGCTACTTGAATATTCATTCGTCAGATCCTCCTGTTGTCTCGCGCCGCTGCTTCCTGTCTCGAATTCGGATCTTTACGAAGCCGGCGTGACAAAGTATCAATAAAATTTCGTCCTGTATAAACATCAGAACAAATTGTATGAATATATTTTACTATTTTTCCCATTCCTTTTCTATATATTGCACTAAATATTTTCTAATATAATTATATAATTTAACAAAGTATACGAAATCGCTTTTAAAATCGAAACAGGGGACGGCTGTTTAACGGCCGTCCCCGTAAATAATCAAGCGCGGACTCATTCCTGATAAAGAAGAGTCCGCGCTTGCACGTCTGGTGGAAACATAATTTCTCGAACATAGATTAGGCTTGAAATTTCAAGGTTTATTCTTTTTTTGTTTCAACATAATATACTCTTATTTTAAGAGCACTTTCTATACTCCTCATAGCAGTATACCAATCATAGCGGATTAAGTTTTCTCTGGTCTTTAATAATCCTTGTTACAAGTTTATCGACATCTGTTGATGGGTTACATCTTTCAACCAGCTTAGTGCCTTTGGTCTCATTATGGAATCGTTTCAATCTCCCGGCGTTTTCTATCGCATCTTCACACCGATTCCGTAACTGTTGAAACGAATCAATATTCTTACGATATTCTGGCCATACATAAGTTAATTCTTTTATTACCTCATTGTTGCTTTGATATCCATGAGTGCTATATCGAAAATGGAGCAATAACCAGACTTCGAAGCATGGATTTGACAGGATTATTTCAACACCGTTCCTTTCCGCCAATTTACGAGCCTCTAAGATTTGTGATTCCTTTTTGAAATCTGTATCGAACACTGCAAATATCGAATCACCATTCTGAGATTCGAGACCTTTTTTGTCAGCAGAATTCAGAGCGTCATGCACAATATTGACCGGATCCGTATTATTACCCTCTGAGAATATGATAGAGCAATCCTTTATTGACTTGTTAAATTCTCGAAAATAGTTTTGTTCTGTTTTGTTTTTACCCTCTGTCGCAATCAAGATAATCTCTTTTCGCTTCCTAGTATATTTCTTCCTGTCTTTCTTCGTCGCTCGCCTTACCATTCAACGCCTCCAATATTGGGAATTGCGCCATAACGTCCAACCATGTATCCCTTTTGAACTTTTTCTGACTTCCTAGGGGAAAAATCAGAAAGTGCATAAAGATCAGATATCCCTGTGCGATTATCTTTTTCCACAAAATATATCTGATCTCTGCGAAGGAAATCGAGATCCAGCAGATCGATATCATGGGTGTTGAATATCAGTTGCGCTCCATTCGGATTACTTTCTCTGCTGTTAAAAATTCCAACCAGATGTTTTACAAGCATCGGGTGCAGACCATTATCAATTTCATCAACAACAATAGTTTTTCCTGTTTTAAGAGCCATTATTATTGCTGGGCAATACGCAAAGTAGAGCTGTGTGCCGTTGGATTCCATCTGGAACGGAAGCTCAACCCTCGTTACACCATCTTTTGTTTCTATATCGTGACAAACTTTCAACTCGAAGGATCTGATTTTTTCAAGTACCTCCTGGTCAATAGAAAGGCCCGGTGGTAATTGAAAATCAGAAATTTCCTCGTGCTTTACAGTGAATTTGTAATCTGAGATATTAAAATCTGCGGCCTGCAACAATTTTAATGCAGTACCTTTCAGTTCACCTTTTTTGTCAGACTCTAATGCATCTGTCATAGCGTTCCTTAACGACTCTGCATTATAAGTGTCAATCATCTCTGCGAACCATCGAAAAGCACTCTCTGTCTCCTTGCAGTTCCAGGCTGTCGCTGTAGCTAAAAAAAGCTTGTTATCTGTATTTTTTGATTCATACTGCCTTAGTGAGTTGCGTAGCACAGAAGTATATCTGTACTTATTTACGTTAGTTCTTTCAAAAATCAAAGACGGACGAGAAGATTTATATGCGTACAAATACTCTTCATACACCCTGTCAACATCCGCTACAAATCCATATTCATATTTCACTTCATCATACACATAAACGAAGTCAAATCTTGTTTTCGATCGTTTGCTTTCTTCATCCATCAGGAACGGCGTAATCGCAATTTTTGATCCTACCTGCATAAGTGATGAATTTCTTACGAACAGGATTGCAGAGGTCAACGCTTTAAACAAATTGCTTTTGCCCGCAGCATTTGCACCATATATTGCTACTGTTGGCAATACTTCCGTCTTTCTATACTTAATAAGATTGTTTTTGTGCTCGGAATCATTATTAGCGACCAGATCCAGTATCGCTTCATTCTTGAACGATAGTGCATTTGTAACATTGAATTGTAAAAGCATAATACTATTCTCCTTTCCGGCAACAACATAATACTTTTTTCGCATTGCAATCGTCAAGTTTAAATGTATAATTTGAAAAAAACGTGCATTTTTTGTCTTTAGATATGCAATTTAAGTAAATTTACGCAACACGCTCAGTTGACTTGTTTCTTATATGCAACTATGCAACATTTTATACAGACACACTTGAACTGTGGCACTGTTGCACAAAAAGTGGCATTTTTTCGCCCCTAAATGGCTATAATTGTCATTGCTAAAAGCATTGAAAAAGCCACTGATTTCAACGCTTTCGTTGATTTCAGTGGCTTTCACAATTTCTTATGGTGGAGATGAGGAGAGTCGAACTCCTGTCCGAAAACATTTCCACTGCACTTTCTTCGAGCGGAGCTGGTGTTTTAGGATTCGCCCGGCGGCACGTCCAACAGCAGACTTGCCGTTTCGCTATTCCGTAGTTCCTCCGACGGCCCGGAACATCCGCCGGAGTTTTCCCACATTGTCGATGCCAGATCCCAGAGCCTGTGGGTGAGCCCGGGCTGACAGGCGTTCAAGCTGCTAAGTTAAGCAGCGAGTGCCAGATTATTATTTTCTTTAGCGTTTATATTTAAACGGCCCCTTAGTACGCAGACTGGGCGGCTGCGGCTCGCTTATGCGGCTTCTATACCTCCGTCGAAACCTTTACATCCCCATATAATAGATGAGGTTCTCCGGGAAATCCGAAGAATCCCGATGTTCAAGTATTGTATACACTATTTTCGGCTTTGTCAAACATTCTCAATCATCCCAAGGAAAGAAAAAGAACGCGTCAGCCGCGGTTCTTCATCGAACGCTCAATCCGCCGGTCCGCGTCGCGCCGGGCGATGTCGTCCCGCTTATCGTAATTCTTCTTTCCACGGGCCACCGCCAAATCCATCTTCGCAAGACCTTTATCATTGATATAGACCTTAAGCGGAATCAGCGTTAGTCCCTCCCGGGAGGTATATCCGATCAGTTTCCGGATTTCCCGTTTATGAAGGAGAAGTTTTCTGGGGCGCATCGGGTCCTGGTTGAAACGGTTTCCCTGCTCATAAGGGCTGATGTTCATGCTGTAAACGATGACTTCCCCGTTTTCAACCCGGGCGTACGCTTCTGTAATGCTGACTTTTCCTGCCCGGACCGATTTGATCTCCGTTCCTGTCAGCACTATGCCCGTCTGATATACCTCGTCGATGAAATAATCATGCCGCGCCCGTTTATTATTCGCGCATACTTTTCCTGCCGGTTTCGTTCTCATAAAATTTCCGCCCCCTATTTCGCCTTCATAGCGTCGCCGATCGAGGAGACACGACCAAAGGATTCAAACGGGAGAAAACGGAAAACAACCTTCCCTTTAATTTTATCGATTTTCACAAATCCGACCGATTCAAAACGGCTGTCCACGCTGTCCGCCCGGTTATCCCCCATGCAGAATACGCAGCCGTCCGGAACCGTAACATCGATTTCACCCGTCGTCATTCCATCCTTCGTAAAGCTTTCGTCCTGCTCTTGATCATTAATATACACTTTCCCGCCGGTGATCTTCACGTGATCGCCCGGAAGCGCGCATACCCGCTTGATCAAAAGCTCTTTTTTCCCATTGGAGCCGGTCAGTTTGGATTTAAAAACCACGACATCTCCGATTTCCGGATCATGCCTCTGATATGCTGTTTTATCCAGAAGGAGATAATCCTTCTCGTGAAAATTCGGCTCCATCGAGCTTCCGACGACCTCTGTCGTCTGAAAGAACTGCAGCGTAATCACTACGACGATCACCGCAATTCCGATATCTTTAATCAGTTCCTTCATGTCTGTCTGATTTTCTCTCTTTCCGCTTGCACCTTACGCTGCGCAAGTCTTGTCCGCGGCTCACGCTTCATCCGGAAGACCGCCGAAAATTTCATCGGCCGCGCGCTGAAAATCTCCTGGAATGCGGGCGGTAAACGACCTGCCGTTAAGATACGAATACGCATCCATCATCCGCTCCATCCGGAGCTCCCGCGCGTGCAGCATCTGCCGGTGTACGCCGAAGGCTTCCATTAAACGGTTAAACTTCGGGTCGCCGTATTTCGGATCTCCGGCAATCGGCCATCCCGCATCCGCCAGCTGCGCCCGGATCTGATGCGTCCGTCCGGTTGAAATTTCCACGGAAGCCAGCGTGCACGGATGCCCTCGGAGTTCTCCATACGCCAAAGGAGAAGCAATCGTTTTCATATATTTTTCTTCAGCTGCCTTTTCAGCAGCTGCTTTCTCGATGACCGTTTTTCCGCCGGCCGCGTTCCCGGTCTTTCCAATCGACTCCCCGGAAGAAAGCCGGTCTACCGATACACGGTTCCGATCCGCATTCTTCCGCATATACCCTTTCAGAACGGTTCTCTCCGGAATTTTTCCGCACACAATCGCAAGATATCTCTTATGAATCGAATCTCTCGCCCGCATCATTTCATTGAAATCCTTCAGTGCCTGATAATTCTTCCCGAAAAGCACGAGACCGGAGGTATTCCGATCCAGCCGGTTCACCGACGCCGGCGTGAATGTCTTCTCTTCCCTCGGTTTGAATTCTTCCTTTCCGATCAGATAGTCGATCACCTGATTCGCAAGATGATTCCGTTTTTCGTTTCGATCTCCATGCGTCAGGAGACCAGCCGGCTTCTCAGCCAGAAGAATGTTCTCGTCTTCATAGCAGATCCGGAATGTTCTCTTCGCCCGTACCGTCTTTCGAACCCGTCTTAGTTCCGCGATCTCTTCATCCGGAAGATAAAGCTGTATGACATCTCCTTCCTCCAGGATGTACTCCGCCTTCATCCGCTTTCCATTCACCTTCACGTCCTTCCGCACAATCTTGTAAATCCGGCTGAGCGGCGCGTTTTCCAGGTATTTCCGAAGGAATCGGTCCAATCGCTGCTGTTTCTCGTTTTCTCCGATTTCAATTGCAAACATAACAGAAATATTATACATCAGGGTGACGGGTGATAGCAAAAAAATTGTCCTTTGTCCTATTCTATGTTAAAATATAAAGCAGAACTTCAGGAAATCTTCAGAAATTTAAAGAAAGGAAGTTTCATGCGAAAGAAAAATTCATCCAAAGATTTCATATACAATTACAGTGATATTCTGATCGCCGTTCTGATTCTGGCCGCTGCGGCGCTGATTATCGCGTGGCGCGTACAGGTCATCATGGCGTATCCTTCCACGCTGACAAAATCGGATAAGGCAAAGGTGACGGAGGAGGTCAAGAAGGCACAGACCGCGAAATCCGAAAAAAAGAAGGAACAGGCGGAAGCCTCCGGCAAGACATCAAACTCGGATTCGAGCAGCGATTCGTCTTCGTCCTCGAAGTCCTCGGATTCTTCTTCTAAATCCTCGAGCTCTTCTTCTAAGTCCTCAAAATCGTCTTCCAGCTCTCTTTTTAAGAAAGAGAAACTGACGAAGTCTGTCACCGTAAACATCCCGAGCGGATCTCTGGATAACGCGGTGCAGTCACTGGTTGACGCAGGTTTGTTCGATGACGCGAACGAATACAATACGCTCTGCGCGGCAGCCGGCGTGGATCCGAGTTCGATCAAAACCGGTGAATTCAAGCTGGAGAAGGGCATGTCAAAAACCGATATCGCGATTCGGGTAACCACATACAATTAAACAGAAAACTGCCGTATCTCCTCTCTCCGAAATTCGCGTCGGAGAAAGGCAATCCCCGTCCTGCCGGACGGGGATTTTTCTTTCTTTATTCTCTCTTTTTCCTGTGCATCCTGATCCCCTAAGATAATTCAAATCCGATGCCGGATGCCCGATTCGTAAATGCCGCGATGACGCTGCCGCGGCATACGCCTTACTTTTCCTCGGCCTCTTCCGTGAGGTCGTCACGGTTGTAGTCGTTCAGAAGCTCATGCTTCAGATCATACAGCTTCTGCGAAAGATCCACATAATACGTCTGCGGATTCTCGAACCGGAGCGTCTCCGACCAGAGCGTCTCCAGCTGATCCCGGCAGTAATCACGGATTGTTTCAATATCCGGAAGATCATAAACCAGCTCGCCATGGTCAAAAATGCGTTTCCGGATGTCTACCGCGTGGAAATTCCGAAGCGTTTTCTTCTTCCAGACCGCGTTCGGATCAAAAATCTTGAACTTCTCCCCCGACGGCGTTTCTTCATCATACAGCGTGATCAAATCCGCCAGCGCCTTCCCGCTGTCGTTGTCATAAAACCGATAGACCTTCTTAAATCCCGGGTTCGTAATTTTTTCGATGTTCTCGGAAATCTTGATCTTCGGATAGATCGTTCCGTCCGCTTCCACCGCGCCCAGCTTATATACACCGCCGAACACCGGCTCCGAGCGGGAAGTGATGAGACGCTCACCGACTCCGAAGGAATCAATCTTAGCGCCTTCCATAATGACATCCCGGATCAGATACTCATCCAGCGAATTCGAAATCGTGATCGACGCCTCCGGGAAGCCTGCGTCATCCAGAATCTTCCGGCACTGCTTTGTCAGATAAGCAATGTCGCCGCTGTCAATCCGGATTCCCATCTTCTTCGGTTTGCATTCCCGGAAAACACGGATCGCATTCTTGATGCCCGATTTCAGCACATCATAGGTGTCGATCAGAAGAATGCAGTTGTCCGGATAGGTTTCCGCATACGCGCGGAACGCGTCATATTCTGTCGGGAACATCTGCACCCAGCTGTGCGCCATCGTTCCAAGCGCCGGAATCCGGTAATCCCGATCTGAAATCGTGCACGCCGTGCCGCAGCATCCGGCAATATACGCAGCCCGGGCGCCGTAAATCGCGGCCGACGAGCCATGCGCTCTGCGGGATCCGAATTCCATGACCGGACGTCCCTGCGCCGCGCGGCAGATGCGGCTTGCCTTTGTCGCGATCAGGCTCTCATGGTTCATCACCAGAAGGAGCATTGTCTCGACAAACTGCGCCTGAATCACCGGCCCGCGGACCGTAATCAGCGGTTCGTAAGGGAATACCGGCGTTCCTTCCGGAACAGCCCAGATATCACACACGAACTTAAAATTCTTCAGATAATCCAGGAATTTTTCACTGAAGCAGTTCTTGCTCCGGAGATACGAAATATCTTCATCTGTAAATTTAAGATTCTGCAGATATTCGACGACCTGCTCCAGTCCCGCCGTAATCGCGTATCCGCCTCCGTCCGGATTATTCCTGTAGAAATAGTCAAAATATGCGATTTCATCCGAAATTCCGGACTCCAGATATCCGTTCGCCATCGTGATTTCGTAGAAATCCGTAAGCATGGTCATATTGCCGTAACCCATGGTGCTTCCGTCCTCCGCTTTCCATTTGCGTTAAAAAAATGTAATAATTATGGAATTTCAAAATTAATTTTGCCTTGATTATACGCCTGTTCCATGGTCACTTCAAGAAAGCAGCGTCCCGAATCACTTCCGGAGCATCTTTTTCAGGAACTGCCCTGTATACGATTCGGGAACCTCGGACACTTCCTCCGGCGTTCCTTCCGCAACGATCGTTCCGCCCCGGTCTCCGCCGTCCGGTCCCAGATCGATGATATGATCCGCCTGCTTGATGACGTCAAGATTGTGCTCGATGACTACCACCGTATTTCCCTGATCCGTCAGCTGCTGTAAAACCGAAAGCAGCTTGTCGACATCCGCGAAATGAAGCCCGGTCGTCGGCTCATCGAGAATATACAGTGTATTCCCGGTGCCCCTCCGCGAAAGCTCCGTCGCCAGTTTCACACGCTGCGCTTCGCCGCCGGAGAGCTCCGTCGACGGCTGTCCCAGCTTAATATAATCGAGGCCGACCTGGTGAAGCGTCGTGAGCTTCCGATAAATCGACGGAACGTTCCGGAAGAAATCCAATGCCTCCGCAACGGTCATTTCCAAAACATCCGATATGTTTTTCCCTTTATACTTCACTTCCAGCGTTTCCCGGTTATACCTTTTCCCGCGGCATACCTCACAGGGGACATAGACATCCGAAAGAAAATGCATCTCGATCTTCGTGATGCCGTCGCCCTTGCATGCCTCACCCCGGCCGCCTTTTACATTAAAGCTGAAACGGCCCTTGCCGAATCCCCGCATCTTCGCGTCCGGCGTCGCTGCAAACAGATCCCGGATCTGCGTGAACATTCCTGTATACGTCGCCGGATTCGACCGCGGCGTGCGTCCGATCGGAGACTGGTCGATCGCAATGACTTTGTCCAGCTGCTCCAGGCCTTCCACCGCCCGGCACTGACCCGGCGTCTCCTCGGCGCCGTTTAAGAACACCGCCGCGCTCTTGCAGAGAATTTCATTGACCAGCGTACTCTTTCCGGATCCGGATACGCCGGTGACGCAGATGAATTTCCCAAGCGGGAAACGCACATTGATATTCTTCAGATTATTCTCTTTCGCGCCGCGGACCCAGACCGAAAGTCCATTCCCCGGCCGGCGGTTCTCCGGAACCCCGATTTTCTTCTTCCCGGAAAGATACTGACCGGTGATCGACTCCGGGCAGGCCATGATATCCTCTACGGTGCCCTGCGCCACAAGTCTTCCGCCGTTGATTCCGGCTCCAGGCCCGACGTCGATGATATGATCCGCCGCGTACATCGTATCCTCGTCATGTTCGACGACGATCAGCGTATTTCCGATATCGGTAAGATGACGCATCATAGCCAGAAGCTTCTCATTATCCTTCTGGTGAAGTCCGATGCTCGGCTCATCCAGGATATACAGAACGCCCTGAAGACCGGAACCGATCTGCGTCGCAAGCCGGATTCTCTGCGCCTCCCCGCCGGAGAGCGTTCCTGCCGAACGGGATAAAGTCAGATAGTCAAGTCCCACATCCACGAGGAAGCGGAGTCTTGCGCGGATTTCCTTAATGATCTGATTCGCAATCAGCATCTGCGTGTCCGAAAGCCTGAGATGATCCATAAATTCCATGGAATTCCGCACGGACATGTCGGAAAGCTCCGCAATGTTTTTGCCGCCCACCGTCACAGCGAGCACCTCCGGCTTGAGACGCTTTCCGCCACAGTCCGGGCATTTCTTCGTGACCATGTATTTTTCCATCCATTCACGGAAGAAATCCGATCCGCTTTCCCGGTAGCGCCGCTCCATATTGCTGATCAGTCCCTCGAACGGATGATCCCGGTGCTGCACTTTTCCGGAGGAAGATACATAATCGTATTTCAAATGCCTCCGGCCGGTGCCGTACTCCAGTTCTTTCCGGAATTTCGCCGGCAAATCCTTATATGGAACGGAAAGATCGACGCCGTGTTCCTCTGCCAGCACCTGCACGATCCTTTTATAGAAGCCGGAATACTCCATCGACGCGTAAATCCGGCTGAGCGCCCCGTCATTAATGCTGTCTTCGAATTTGATGACCTTCTTCGGATCCACCTTTTCCGTAAATCCGAGGCCGTTGCAGGACGGGCACGCGCCGAACGGGCTGTTGAAGGAAAAGACCCGGGGCTCCAGCTCCTCGATGCTGACGCCATGCTCCGGGCATGCCAGATTCGTCGAGAATGTCTGTTCTTTCTGATAGTCTCCATCCTGAAACCAGATCGTCACGAGGCCCTGCCCTTCCTTCAGAGCCAGCTCGATCGCCTCCGACAGCCGTTCTTCCTGTCCTTCCCGGACAATCACCCGGTCCACGACGATTTCGATCGTATGCTTGAATTTCTTGTCCAGCGTGATTTCATCCTCATCCAGCAGCCGGATCTCACCGTCGACCCGGACTCTCGTATATCCGTCCCGGCGGATCCGGTCCAGAAGCTTGGCATGTTCGCCTTTCCTCTGGCGGACCACCGGCGCCATGATCATAACCCTTGTCTTCTCCGGATAGTCCATCACGGCGTCCACGATCTGATCCACCGTCTGGCTGCTGATCTCGCGGCCGCAGACGGGGCAGTGCGGAATTCCCACTCTGGCGTAAAGAAGCCGGAGATAGTCATGAATTTCCGTCACGGTTCCGACGGTTGATCTGGGGTTTCGGCTCGTCGTCTTCTGATCGATCGAAATCGCCGGGGAAAGCCCTTCAATGGATTCCACATCCGGTTTGTCCATCTGCCCTAGAAACTGCCTCGCATAGGAGGAAAGACTCTCGATATACCGCCTCTGCCCCTCCGCGTAGATTGTATCAAAAGCCAAAGATGACTTGCCCGATCCGGAAAGTCCGGTCAGAACGACCATTTTGTCTCTCGGGATCCGTACGCTGAAATTCTTCAGATTATTAACATTCGCATTCTTGATTACGATTTCGTCTGCCATTTTACGTTTTCTGCTCCTGCCTGCTGTTTCTGCCCTCTATCTGCTGCGAAGCTCGAAAATCAGATCGCGGAGCTCCGCCGCCCGCTCGAACTGAAGATCCTTCGCCGCCTGTTTCATTTCCTTTGTCAGCTTCTTCACGGCCTCATCCCGCTCCTTCGCCGTCAGCTCCTCGGCTTTCTTGCCCTTAAGCTCCGGTTCCACCGAAATCGTCGCTTCGATCGCTTCCCGGACGGCTTTCTTGATCGTCGTCGGCGTGATGCCATGTTCCTCGTTATATTTCTGCTGGATTTTCCGGCGCCGCGCGGTTTCATCGATCGCGACCCGCATCGCGTCGCTGATCTGATCCGCATACATGATAACATGGCCGTCCGTGTTTCTCGCGGCGCGCCCGATGGTCTGAATCAGTGTCGTCTCCGTCCGGAGGAATCCTTCCTTATCCGCGTCGAGAATCGCGACCAGTGTCACCTCCGGCACATCAAGTCCCTCCCGAAGCAGGTTGATTCCAACCAGCACGTCGAATTCGCCCAGCCTGAGATCCCGGATGATTTCCGTTCTTTCCAGCGTATCGATGTCGGAATGAAGATACTTCGCGCGGATGCCCGCCTGCAGAAAATAATCGGTGAGGCTCTCCGCCATTTTTTTCGTCAAAGTCGTTACAAAAGCTCTGCCGCCTTTTTCCGTCGTCTTGTTGATCTCACTGATCAGATCATCAATCTGTCCCTCGGTAGGACGGACTTCAATCGGAGGATCCAGAAGCCCGGTCGGACGGATCACCTGCTCGGCGGTGATTCCGCCGGATTTTTCCTTTTCATAGGCCGCGGGCGTCGCGCTCACAAAAAGCACCTGCGGAATCATTTTCTCAAATTCCTCAAACTTCAGCGGCCGGTTGTCCAGTGCCGAAGGAAGCCGGAACCCGTACTCAACCAAAGACTCCTTCCGCGACAGATTCCCGCGGTACATCGCGTGAAGCTGCGGCAGCATGACGTGCGACTCATCGATCATGCAGATAAAGTCCTTCGGGAAATAGTCGATCAGCGTATACGGCTTCTCGCCCGGCTTAAGTCCGCTGATGTGCCGGGTGTAATTCTCAATTCCCTTGCAGACGCCGATTTCCCGAAGCATCTCGATGTCGTAGCGGGTTCGTTGCTCGATCCGCTCCGCCTCCAGAAGTTTCCCGCGTTCCTTGAACCATTGGATCCGGTCCTCCAGTTCCTCTTCAATTCCCTGGATCGCCCGCTCCATATTCTCTTCGGAGGTCGTATAGAAGCTCGCCGGGAAAACGGAGACATGATTCCGAAGGCCCAGAATTTCACCGGTCAAAGGATTCATTTCCTTGATCTGGTCGATCTCGTCACCGAACATCTCCACCCGGAAGGCGACGTCCGACCCCGCCGGATAAATATCGATGGTATCACCCCGCACGCGGAACGTGCTCCGGGCGAATTCCATATCGTTTCTCGTATACTGAATATCAACCAGCTTCCGGAGAATCTCCTTTCTGGATTTCTCCATGCCCGGCCGGAGAGAAAGCATCTGGTTCCCATAATCCAGCGGACTTCCCAAGCCGTAGATGCAGGAAACCGAAGCGACGATGATGACATCCCGCCGCTCGAAAAGCGCCGCGGTTGCACTGTGCCGGAGCTTGTCGATCTCGTCATTGATCTGGGAATCCTTCTCGATATACGTATCCGTGGAGGGAACATACGCCTCCGGCTGATAATAATCATAATAGGAAACGAAATATTCCACCGCGTTTTCCGGGAAAAACTCCTTCATCTCCCCGTAGAGCTGCGCCGCCAGCGTCTTGTTATGGGACAGGATTAAAGTCGGCCTCTGCAGTCTCTCAATGACGTTTGCCATCGTATATGTTTTCCCAGATCCTGTCACGCCGAGCAAGGTCTGCGCCGGTTTTCCCGCCCGAAAGCCTTCCGTAAGCTTCTCGATCGCCTGCGGCTGATCTCCCGTCGGCTTATATTCCGAATGAATCTTAAATCTGCCCATTGAATGATTTATACCCCGTAAATTCCGTACTATAAATAAATCCTGAACTCTGGTAAATTTCCGTGCTATGAAAAGATCCAAAGCCCTTATTCCGAGAATAAAAAAGAACCTGTGTTCTTTTATTATACACGTTTCAACACAAGTTCTCTTATTTTTTATTTATTTTTCCGCCGGCTTTCATATTTAATTTCCACCGCACTGAATTTCCACCGCTCTAGAGCTCCGTCCGCCCTTCCAGCGCCTTCAAAAGCGTCACCTCATCGGCATATTCCAGATCGCCTCCGATCGGAATTCCATGCGCAATCCGGCTCACACGGATTCCCGAAGGCTTGAGAAGCCGCGCGATGTACGTCGCGGTGGCTTCTCCCTCAACGCTTGGATTCGTCGCGAGGATCACCTCTGTAATTTCCGGATGCTTCTGCAGGCGGAGAATCAAAGACCGAAGATTGATGTCGTCCGGCCCGATTCCTTCCATCGGCGAAATGACTCCATTCAGAACATGGTAAAGCCCGCGGTACTCCTGCACCCGCTCCACAGCCAGCACGTCCTGCTGCGTCTCCACGACACAGACCATATCCTGTCTCCGCTTCGGATCGCTGCAGATCGCGCAGGGATCCTGATCCGTCAGATTGCCGCAGACAGAGCAGAAGTGCATCGTCCTTTTCGCGTCCACGATGGAATCCGCCAGACTTTCCGCCTCCTGATCCTGCATGGAGAGAATGTAATATGCCAGCCGGGACGCTGTTTTGCTCCCGATTCCGGGAAGCTTCGAAAGCTCACCGATCAGCCTTCCAAGAGGCTTTGGATACTGCATCGTCCGCCGCCTTCCTTACAGCCCCGGAATTCCAAGGCCGCCTGTCAGCTTCCCGTATTCATTCTGCGAAAGCTCATCGACCTGCCGCATTCCTTCGTTCACCGCGGTAATGATCAGATCCTGCAGTGTTTCCACATCGTCCGGATCTACGACGTCCGGATCTAGCGTGAGCGCAGTCAGCTCCTTCTTTCCGTTCATCGTCACGGATACCACGCCGCCACCCGCCGTTGCGGTAACTTCCTTCGCTTCCAGATCCTGCTGCATTTCCTCCATCTGCTTCTGAAGCGCCTGCACCTGCTGCATCTGCGCTTTACGGCCGCTCTGCGCCGGCGCCTTCGGGCGTCTTCCGGCTCTCATACCTCTTCCCATTTTTCAGTCCTTTCATATTCTATTACGCTTATTGTTTACGCTTACTGTCATTAACAACACGAACCGGAATACCTAGAAGCTCGGAAGCCTGCTCCGCTTCCTCTGCGATCGGATCCGGATCATCCGTACTCTCCGGATCATCCATCATCCTGACCGCCATCCGCACCGGCCGCCCCAGCCTGTTTGACATCTCGCGGTCAATCAGATCCTGGTTTCTTTCCAGAACCTGTTTCTGGATATTCGACGATACGATGACGCGGTACTCTGCATCTCCGACCGCAGACAGTACTGACATTCGCATCGCGTTCAGCTGCGGGCTGACCGCCTCTAAGCTTTCGAACACCTCGTTCCAGAGCTCAGTTCGCTGTTCTTTCGTTTCTTCCGTATCTTCGCTTTTCGCATCTTCGCCGGAAGAAGCGGTTCCCTGCATCGGAATTTCCGAATTTCCATTATCTCCATTCCGTGGTTCCCGGAAATCCGCTGGAATTTCGCCTCTTCCGGAAAAACCCTTCTCAGAAAGATTATCTCCGCCGCTTCGCTCCGCCGCTTCTCCGGCAGGAACCGCATCCGCATCCTCGGGCACACCGATGTCCGAATTCGATCTTTCACGGGTCTTCGTCCCGGCAGCCGAACCCATTCTTTCATGGTCGGAAACGCTGACAGAGGAACCCGTTCTTTCGAGGCCTTGCGTCCCGGCGTCTGAATCATTTCTTTCACGGCCGGGCATTCCGCCTATCGGACTTTGTTTCGGAAAATTTCCCCGAGGATCCGGCCAGCTTCCTCTCGAACCGGCATTCCGCCGGAAGTTTCCGCCTCCGGCAAGCGGGGCCGGCGGCTTTCCATATTCCATCCCAGTTGCGATGGATACAATCGCGACTTCCATCAAAGTGCGTGTCTGCGTCGAATACCTTGCGTCATTGATCGCCTTTGCCAAAGTGATAATCGCGTTTTCGAGCTCCGATACTTCGATCCGCTCGCTCTGCTCCCGAAGTCCGCGGATTGTATCCTCGGACATGTTCAGAATTTCCTCCGGATCCGGCACATATTTCGCGATAAGAACCGCCCGAAGATGCGCCATCCAGTCCTTCATCAGCTGCCGGACATCCTTTCCTTCCCGAATCGCCCGGTCCAGAAGCAGAAACGCCTGCGCGATGTTTCTCGTCATCACTTTCTCGGTGAGTTCCAGAAAGAACGACTCTGAAACGGTGCCGAGAAGATCCAGCACGTCCTCTTTCCCTATTTCGGGAAGACCCGCCGACAGGCACTGCTCCAGAATGCTCAGCGAATCACGGACCGATCCATCCGCGTTCGCCGAAAGAAGACGAAGCGCCTCATCGCTGATTTTTACGCCTCTTTTCTCGCAGATGCTCCGCATATTTTCAGCCAGAATATCCGCGGGAACGCGCCGGAAATCCAGCCGCATGCAGCGGGATTTCACGGTCTGGGAAAGCATCTCCGGATTCGTCGTCGCCAAAATAAAAAGAACATCCTCCGGAGGTTCTTCCAACGTCTTAAGAAGCGCGTTATAGGCACCGGGGGTCAGCATATGCACCTCGTCGATGATATATACTTTCTTTCGGCCGACAGCCGGCGGATAATTTACGCTTTCCCGTAATTCCCGGATATTATCCACTCCGTTATTGGAAGCCGCGTCGATTTCGATGACATCCATAAAATTGCCGGCGGCAATCGCCCGGCAGTTCGCGCATACGCCGCAGGGCCGGTTCTTCCGATCCGGATCCAGACAGTTTACCGCCTTCGCCAGAATCCGGGCCGTCGTCGTCTTTCCGGTTCCCCTTGTTCCGGCAAACAGATACGCATGACTCACAGTATCCGTTTCAATCTGATGCCGGAGAATCCTGACTACTGCGTCCTGCCCCAGAATTTCCGAAAAGACCTCCGGCCTGGTCTCCCGATAGAGCGCTCTGTATTTCATGACCGCCTCCCATATGATCCATCCCGCGGAAAATCCCGAAAAGCGGCATTCGGATCCGGATTGCTCCGCGTAGAGAACATAAACTTTGCCCTTTAGCAGCTCCGCATGACGATGGAGAAGGCTGATCCGCGGCACATAAGAACTTCCGCTTATTGCTGCTTCCTTCCGGATCTGACAAGGTTCACGGCATCCTATTGCGCGGGGCCCGGACCATGCCAGACGAAGCTGATAAAGGGCAAAATTTCTTTGTTAATTATACTTATTTCAAGAGACTGTGTCAAACTTTCCATTTTGCATCTTGTCATTTATATCGAACCATGATATATTTATATCGAGCTTAGATATATCAATGATCGATAGTATGACAGGAGGGTGATGCGATGGATGCGAGAATAGAAAAAATCTACTGTCCGATGACCGAATCCGCTTTCTACATCCTGCTGTCTCTGCAGCAGGAGCGGCACGGATACGGCATTACGCAGCGTGTGAAGAAGCTTACGAAAAACCACATCGTCATCGGCCCGGGGACGATGTACGGAACCCTTGCCAAAATGGAAAACGATGGGCTGATTGAATTGACGAAGGTCGCTGAAAAACGAAAATACTACCGAATCACCCCTCTGGGAATGGAAGTACTGAACCGGGAGAAAGAACGAATCCGATACCTCTACCAGATTGTTCAGGAGGATGAGACATGAAGGCAAAGAAAAAATTCCGTGCTTTTTCCATTGCGAATTACGAAGCCGAAGAACAGTGGCTTCGGGAAATGCACAAAGAAGGCTGGAAATTCAAAAGCGTCCGTATACCTGGAATCTACACATTTGAGGAATGCGTGCCGGAGGATGTCGTATACAGACTCGAATTCGACGACCGTAATGCTGCGCATCAGAACGATTTCCAGGAGCTCTGCAGAGATTACGGATGGAACTATCTCTATTCCTTCAACGGCTACAGCTATTACTGCAAAAAAGGAGACGATGCAGAGGCGGAAAATGAACTTTTCACCGATAATGCGTCCCGGCTTCAGATGGCGGAGACTGTTTTCCGCCGGCGGTACATTCCTTTTCTTCTGGTTTTCCTGCTGCTCGTCATTCCGAATGTGTATAAAGGAATCACCGGAATTCAGGACAGCATAATCCTTAATATTATCTGGTATGTGATGGGAGCCATCTATGTCATCATGACCTTCCGCATAGGAACGGAATTCATCCGGATGAACAGAAAATACGGAAGCAGGAAAGGGATAATAAGAGGCCACCTCCGGATCATTTCCGGCTTTCTTCTGATCGCAATCGGCGGCATCACACCGTATATTGATCGGAATCCGGTGCATCCGGCCGATCAGTTCCTCTGGTCAGCGCTTCCCTGGATTTCTCTGGGGCTTGGCATCGCGCTTCTCTTCGCCGGAAACGCGAAAAAATCAAAATAAAATATTTTTGTTGTTTGAACAACATCCTTTTTCCATAAAAACGCCTATTATCAGATTGCAAAGCGCGGACGGAGCGAATGCAGGGAAGACAGTCCGGATCAATCGGACAGCTCCTTTGTCAGCGCTGGAAAGCTCAGTTTTGAAAAACATATAACAAAGGAGACGCAAGATGGAGAATAAGATGTTTTGTTTTCAGTGTCAGGAAACAGCCGGATGCAAGGGATGCACAATTTCCGGTGTCTGCGGAAAGAAACCGGAAGTAGCCGCGATGCAGGACCTTCTGATTTATGTAACGAAGGGGCTGTCCGCCGTAACCACAAGACTTCGTGAAGAAGGAAAGACCATTGATAAGGATGTAAATCATCTGGTTACTGTAAACCTCTTCACCACAATCACAAACGCGAATTTTGACCGCGATGCGATTATCAAATCAATCGAAAAGACGCTTTCCGTTAAAGCGGATCTTCTTGGAAAAGTCACAGACCGCGCGAATCTTCCGGAAGCGGCACGCTGGAACGGACCGAAAGAAGAATTTGATACGAAGGCAGCAGTTGTCGGTGTTCTCGCGACAAAAGACGAGGACATCCGTTCTCTCCGCGAGCTGATCACCTACGGACTTAAGGGCCTGGCCGCGTACACCAAACACGCGAATGCGCTTCTTCAGGATAACGAAGACGTAGACGCGTTCATTCAGAAGGCGCTCGCGAAGACGCTGGACGATTCCCTTACGGTCGATGATCTGGTAGCGCTTACCCTCGAAACCGGAAAATACGGCGTCGACGGCATGGCTCTTCTCGACAAGGCGAATACAGAAGCATACGGAAATCCGGAAGTGACAAAGGTAGACATCGGTGTCCGCAAAAATCCGGGAATCCTGATCTCCGGCCATGACCTCCGCGATCTTGAGATGCTGCTGGAGCAGACACAGGGAACCGGCGTGGATGTTTACACCCATTCCGAAATGCTCCCGGCTCACTATTATCCGGCATTCAAGAAATATCCAAACTTCGCCGGAAACTATGGAAACGCCTGGTGGAAACAGAAGGAAGAGTTCGAGAAATTCAACGGACCGATTCTGATGACAACGAACTGCGTAGTTCCTCCGGCAGACAGCTACAAGGACCGTCTCTGGACAACCGGCGCGGCAGGTTTCCCGGGCTGCGGACACATCGACGGCGCGTATGGCGAAACGAAGGACTTTTCCGCAATCATCGAGCAGGCGAAAGCATGTCAGCCGCCGACAGAAATTGAAACCGGAACAATCACCGGCGGATTTGCGCATGAGCAGGTATTCGCGCTTGCCGATGCCGTTGTTGACGCCGTAAAGAGCGGCGCGATCCGTAAGTTCGTCGTTATGGCAGGCTGCGACGGCAGACAGAAATCCCGTGAATACTATAAGGAGTTCGCGGAGCGTCTTCCGAAGGATGTCGTAATCCTGACCGCTGGATGCGCGAAATATAAGTATAACAAACTGAATCTCGGCGACATCAACGGAATTCCGCGCGTTTTGGATGCCGGCCAGTGCAACGACTCCTACTCTCTCGCGCTGATCGCTCTCAAGTTGAAGGAAATCTTCGGTCTGGACGACATCAACGATCTTCCGATCGCGTTCAACATCGCATGGTATGAGCAGAAAGCGGTCATCGTACTTCTGGCGCTCCTCTACCTCGGCGTTAAGAACATCCATCTCGGACCGACTCTTCCGGCATTCCTTTCTCCGAATGTGACAAAGGTTCTTGTAGACAACTTCGGAATTTCCGGAATCGGAACCGTAGACGACGACCTGAAGCTGTTCTTCGGTGACGATGCGGAATAAAAGCGCACGGAACAAGGGACGCGCAGAGTAAGCCAAAGCAGGAAAAGACATCGCAGAGCAGGCGGCTCAAAATAAAAAAACAAAATGCCCCGCGCTGAAACAGGATGAAAGAAGAAACTTATGACTGTTGAAGAAATTACAGAAAAACTGAAAGCAGACAGAAGAAATCAATCCTATACAGAGCGGGGCGTCTTCCCCGTATTTCAAATCAGCCCGGAAGCGAAAATTCAAATCATCGGTCAGGCTCCGGGCCGCAAAGTGGAAGAGTCCGGGATTCCTTTCAGCGACAAGTCGGGCGAAAAGCTGATCCACTGGCTGGGCATAAGTCCGGACACGTTCTATTCACCGGAGATCGCCATTGTTCCTATGGATTTTTATTATCCGGGAAAAAGAAAATCCGGAGATCTTCCGCCCAGAAAATTCATCGCAGAAGAGTATCATCCGGAAATACTGAAGATGATGCCGAACATCCAATGCACAATCCTGATCGGAAAATACGCGGCAGACTGGTATCTAAAAGGGAGAACCAAGAAGAATCTAACGGAAACCGTCGCCTCATACAAAGAATATCTGCCGGAATATTTTCCGATTGTTCACCCGAGTCCTCTGAATTTCCGGTGGCAGGCGAAAAATCCATGGTTTGAAGAGCAGGTGGTCCCGGAATTGCAGAAAGTTGTTCACGCGATTCTTCAGACGGCCGATCCCGCCTGAAGGGCAATGGCTCCCGTACCTCAGGTCACGGTAACCATTGATAATCATTTATCCGATGCTTGGTTTCCATGCATTATAACGCAAAGAACGGTTCGGAACCGATGTGTTCCGGACCGTTCTTTTATTTTATTTATTGTTCAGAAATTCTCCGCAGTTTCTTATCCAGCAACTGCTATTACGCGTTATATACGGCGTTTTATGCAGGCAGCTTAGCTGCGGACCCGGCTCTCCTGGATGCGATCATAGATGACACGGACAACCATGACGGCCGTTACACCGACGCCGACCCATCCGGAGATGACCCATACATAGTTCATAATCAGGTCATAAGGAACGGTCATCGCGACCAGGAATCCGACAATGGTCCCGATTACAACTAGAAGCTTATACTTTTTCGTTCCGTCTTTCGCGAAGGGGGTAATGGAAGACCAGAGCAACGGGCAGGTTGTGGTGTACAGAGCCGCAAAGATCATAAGAGCATACACAGCTCCGAAGCCTTTGAACAGCTTGCTGGCAACATAGAGGAACGGCACATCCAGATTCGCAACCGCTGCCATATTCGCGATCATCGCGAATCCCATAACCACTTCGGAAGCGCCGACCAGGAAGTTTCCGATCGTCTGGCCGATCATCAGATCCTTCATGGTATTTTCCTGCTTCAGTTCCACCGCGAAGTTCGGATACCAGAGAATGGTGCTGGTCGCCAGAATGATGCCCGCAATGAGCCAGCTGTTGGATGCCTTCATGTGCTCGATTTTACCTTCCGCAACCAGCTTTGCTCCCTCCTGAAGACCGCCGTTTCCGATGCCCTGAATGACGGCAATCAAGGAAATTCCAAGCGCGATCAGGATCAGCACAGGTCCGATTTTGCTTATGATATTGACAATATTCTTAAGGCCGAGCAGACTGGTCACGCAGCAGAGCGCGGCGATGATCGCCGCCCCGACCCACTGCGGAGCGTTATACTGCTCATGCAGCGCAGACGCGGCGCCGGAATACATGACGATGACGCACATGTACAGATAAAATATATAGAAATAGTTGATGATCGTTCCCAGAACATTTCCGAGGTAATACTTCAGAACCTGCTCTCCATTTGTGAGGTTATGCTTCTCGGATGCGGAAGCGAAGCAGTAGATGCCCACCGCCATTGTGACCGTAAATGCAAGACCGGTAAAAACAGACCACCATCCGAAAACCGAAAAATACTGCATGACCTCCTGCCCGGTCGCGAACCCTGTGCCGATGTTAAATGCGAGAACCGCGCCCATGACGGTAAACACGGATTTCCAGTTAACTTTTGTTTTCATGGCTCATTCTCCTTCATTCATAATAAGCTATGTATTCCCAAGACGGATTCCGGACAGAGGTTACTTGTCCATCGCGGAAAGCGCCTGTTTGAGATCCTCGATTAAATCCCGGCTGTCCTCAGCGCCGACGGAAATACGGACCAGACCTTCGGCAAGTCCCATGCCGTCCAGCTCCTCTCCGGAGAAATTATTCCGGAAAGCAGTCCTTGGATGCGTGAACGTTGTTCGGATGCCGCCCAGAGTTCCCAGATAGCGGATCAGCTTCAGACTCTTCATAAATGCCGAAACCTTCTCATGATCGTCCTCCAGCCGGAAGCTCAGCATCGCGCCGTATCCATATTCCGTATCGAAAACCCGGGATGCCAGCTCATGCTGGGGATGATCCGGAAGGCTCGGATGATAAACCTCTCTTACATGCGGATCCTCGGACAGAGCCTCCGCGATTTTCACCGCGTTCCGATTCTGCGCTCTCACCCGCATGCTCATCGTCTTGACAGAGCGGAGGAACATCCAGGAGCTTACGGGATCCAGGCAGCAGCCCAGAAGAAGGTATTCCGGATTGATCCTGTCGATCAGCTCTTCGGAGGCAGTGACGCAGCCGCCGGTAAGATCGCTGTGTCCTCCGAAATACTTGGTCATACTGTGAAGAACAATATCCGCGCCGTGTTCCAGCGGTCTGTACACGAACGGAGTTGTGAAAGTACTGTCTACGACCGTCAGAATGCCCTGCGTATGCGCGATTGTTGTCACTTCATCAAGATCTGTAACCAGAGTCAGAGGATTCGCGATGACCTCCGTATAGAACATTTTCGTGTTTTCTTTCACCGCATTTCTGACCGCTTCAAGATCCGTAAAATCGACAAAGCTCACTTCAATCCCGTATCCGGGCAGAATCCACTTCGCAAGCTCCACTGTCTCTCCGTAAACAGCCTGGTTCATCACGACATGATCCCCGTTTTTAAGAAGAGAGAGAAGAACGGTTGAAATCGCGGCCATACCGGACGAGCAGATCAGAGTCTTCCCGCCTTTTTCCAGGAAAGACACCGCCGCTCCGAGCTCGTCTCTGTTTGGATTCGCAGAGCGGTTGTAATAATACCGGCCGCCTTTGTCCGCGAAAAGATAATCTTCCATATCATCGAGAATGTATGCGCTGGACGGATAAATCGCCGGCGTCTCCGGATTCCTGACTATGCCCTGCAGAGTCGTTCCCTGATAGAGCACCTCCGTATCAAGATTATAACTCATTTGCATCTCCTTTACTTCAACGATGTTCTTAACTAAGTACACTTTAGGCAATGAACCAAGGATAAAGTCAAGGAAACCAAGCTTGTTATTTTTCACAAAATTATCGACGCAAAATCATTAATTTTCACAAACCAAAAGACAGATATGCATAAAATCCGCCTATGAATCTGCGCCTGCAGCCTTCAGCACCCTGTTTTTTCGCTATTTTTTTCAGAAGTTCTGCACACTCAGGAAACGCTGAACCCTATACCCGGAACAAGGTTTTGTTTCCCCGTAAAAGCACAATCCGCATTCCAGAGCACAGATCCGCACTTTTTAAACACAATCCGCACTTCTAAAGCATGATCTGTACTTCGTACATGGCATTCGACCAGTCCACCATATTATCTTCAAACTCAAGCGCCAGGACTGTGCCCCGGTATTTGAGACCGGTGCAGTAGGCTTTGAGATGATCCACATCCCAGCTTTCCTTTAGAATCGGCGTTCGGAAACAAACAAAATCCGCCTCCGGGATGACCTGAATATCCGGACAGAGATAGTCCGGGCGGGATTTTGTTAAAATAAAGTAGCTGCTTGGGCGGAACTTCTGCTGAAATAAGTCTTCCATATGAATCCGGTACCCATACTGCCGCCGGTAATGGAGCTCAGAATATGGAGGCTGGGCTTTCTTTTCCGCCAGGCGGATTTCCATATCACTGAGCGGCTCATTTGGATCGCAGGAAACCTCCAGAATATATCGCTCCGAAAGATGGATTCGGTAGAAATCAGAGATATCATTGCCCAGTCCGGTGTATGTAAAGTAATTGATGTACCAGTCGATATCCTTAATCTGTTCGACAATCCTGGTGATCTGCTCCAGAAGCTCCTCTCTCTTGGAAGTAAGCCGGGGGAGCAGGCTTTCGACGGTTCCGTTCTTGATGATTTCGCGGATTTCCTCCAGCGGAAGTCCCAGACCCTGAAGATACTTGATCCGGTCGATTTTATGAAACTGCTTATATGAATAGAAACGATATCCTGTTTTTTCATTGATGAAATCGGGCCGGAGAATATTCTCCCGGTCATAATACCGAAGGGTCTGGGGGGATACGCCCAGCAGCTTCGCGGTCTCGCCGATGGTATAGTAATCCTTCATTGCTGATACTGCTTTTCCACAATTCCGTAAATGATGTCTCCGAACTCCCGGGGCTTTTCCGGACATCCGGAAGAAAGCCATTCCTTAATAACGCCGATCACTTTTTTGATGTACCGGCTTTCCATCCTGGATTCAAAGAATTCCCGATAAAAGGCCTGATTTTCATAGATGATCTCCAGCAGCTTATGCCGGTCGTTTTCAATATTCCCATCCGAAAAGGCGCTGGATGTGAGTTCTTCTTCCAACTGCTCGTACAGATCATAAATATCCATATAATTGCGATAGAAAGTCGCGCGGTTGATATCCGCCTTTTCACAGATTTCCTTAACCGTAATTTTATCGGGATGCTTTTCATTCAGCAGATCAAACAGCGCCTCACGAATCACTTTTCTGGTGTACAAGGTGCGTCTGTCGGTCTTTTTTTCCTTATTCTGCAACATTTCCTCCTTCTATGACCTATGACGCATATTTTCATTTCAAAATAGATCGATACTTGTATCTTTTCTTTGCCGCTGCGTACCTGACAAAGCCAGACAGCTGGGACGGCGCGATGAAGAATATCGATTATGTTCCTCACGTCGCATCTCCCCTTGGCGGAAATAATCACGAAGATCCTTCCCTGATTCCGGCGGCGGAAAGCAGTGTTAAAATGTGATCGGCGCCGATAGAACCGCCTGGGGGATGATCGAGAAACAGTCGGTTACGAAACTTACGACGATCCTTCTGGGAGCGATTTTAGGACCGAACATGGATGAAAAAAGAAGCAGCACCGATCAGATCCCCGAGATGCTTCTCAAAGGAACCCCGCGCCCGAATGTCATCTATCCGGTCGGAGATGTGCGAGATCTTGCCAAGTTTCATATTCTTGCGATGAAGTCCGATAAAGCGGACGGTCAGCGTTTTATCGCTGAGCCGGAGGAAATGACAATGACAGAGGTGGCGCGTCTTCTGAAGGAAACCTATCCAGACAAAAAAGTCAGCACGATGGTAATCCCGATTTTGTCATTTCCATTACGGCTAAATTACAGGTTCCGATGAAGGTGCAGAACACCATGATCGGACTCAGATATCACCGGGACGGTTCCAAGTCAGAAGACTTCTCGGGTAGAATCCCCGTCCAGCAGAGGAAACGATTCTTGATACGGCGGACTATCTGATCAGGAACGGCATTGTATAGCGGAAAACATGAATGCCGCAAGCCCCGGGGAGACTGCCTCCCGGGGCTATGCCATTTCCCGCTCAGAGCGGCATTTACGCTCTTACCGCACGATAGAGCTCATCCGCTTCCGGAGGATCGATCGGCGAAAGCGCGCCATCTTTCCACGCCATAATTCCGAAATCCGCGTCCTTCACCTCTCCGATCTTCGTGATCGGAATCCCCGCGGCAGAAACCTCCGCCTGAATTTTCCCGGCTTCTTCCGGATGCGCCGCGATCAGCATGCAGCCGCTGGAAATCAGGCGGAAAACATTGATGCCATAATGCGCCGCGATTTTCTTTGTTACTTCCTTCACGGGAATCCGCGCTTCGTCGATCTCCGCGCCGAGACCGGAAATATGGCACATCTCCCAAACCGCGCCAAATACGCCCCCTTCAGTTACGTCGTGCATGCCGCTCGTCCCGATTTTTCCGGCGATGACGCCTTCTTTCACGACGCTGACCTGATCGAGAAGCGAATCCGCCTCCGAAAGTTCCTCTCCTGAAAGCTCTTTCAGTTCATCCCGAAGATCCGCCGCTATGATGCCGGTCCCTTCCAGTCCCGCGTATTTCGTAAGAAGGATCGCGTCTCCCGGCTTCATGTCCTTCGCGCTCTGCGACGCGCCCCGAAGCGCCCGGCCGAATGCTGTCGATACGATGACCGGCTGCCGGACAGCACGCGTTACCTCTGTATGACCGCCGATAATTTCCACGCCGCACTGCTCGGCTGCCCGACCGGCCTGCTCCATAATCCTGGATATATCCTCTTCCGTCGTTCCCTCCGGAAGCATGCACGCAAGCGTAATTCCAAGAGGCTGAATGCCATTGCTCGCGATGTCGTTGCAGCTGATATGAATCGACAGCCGGCCGATATCGTTCACATCGGCCGTAATCGGATCCGTCGAAACCGCGCATTCGTACTTTCCGAAATCAATCACCGCGCAGTCCTCGCCGATTCCCGCACGCGTCAGAACCTCCGAACGTTTATAGGTGATTTTATCGATCACGATGCTCTTAAGAACGTCGCTGTCCAGTTTCCCGACCTTCAGCGGTTTCATAATGATTCCTCCCGGATTTCCTTCGCAGCGAGCCATCCGCGAACCGTATCTTCATCGATGATCGGAATTCCAAGCTCTTTCGCTTTCTTGT
>JAQXNW010000166.1 GCA_029098205.1 Eubacteriales bacterium
GGCAGAACCGCATTGTCTTCCTTCTCCGGGGTGAAATACCGGATGGCAGCGCTGATCTCTCTTCGGCAGAGCGAACGCGTCAGTTCATCCGATTTTTGGATTGAAAGTTCAAGATGCCCCTCCGGGAACCTTTCCGAAAACGCCCTGACAATCCGGGGAATCAGAAATTCCGTTTCCTTTTCGTAGCCGATCCGAAGGATTTCCGGTCCCTTTGTCCGGATCCGTTCCGCCTCGTTCCGGAATACCTCCATCGAGGATTCCAGATCCTTCGCCGGCGGAAGAAGCTCCTTCCCGGCGCCTGTAAGCTCCAGCTCTTTCCCGCCGCGGAGAAAAAGCGAAAAACCCAGCTCGCTTTCCAGCGCCCCTATCTGACGGCTGAGAGAGGGCTGAGAGATATACACCCGCTTCGCCGCGCGGGAGAAGCTCCGTTCTTCCGCGAGAACCAGAAAATATCGGATCTGTCTGAGTTCCATCTGCGCTTTCCTCCCTGTCATCCATGCATCCGTTTTCCCTTTGTAAGACGGCTCCGTCCCAGAGGCTTCGGGACGGCCGGAGGATACATCCTCGGCCTCCCTGAGCATCCTGCTCTGCCCCGGAAATCCCGGAGCCGCCGGGAAGACACGATTCCGGCTGCTCCAGGCCCTGCTCTGTCCTTGTTACTTCGCGTCACTCCGCATTAATTTGCATTACTCCGAATCGCCTACGGTTTCGAGCGGCGCTTCGTTCCAGGTCACGCCTTCCTTGATATCCATCGTGTACGTAATCTTAAGCTCTTTCGCCCATTCGATGTACTGCTCAACCTGCTTGTCATCCAGCATATCGGACGAAATCAGGCCCTTCTGCGTGATCATATCGTTTACGAACAGCTTTGTATACAGGAACGCGCCCTGTCCGGTCAGATACATCTCCGCCGTCATCTTCGAAAGCTCGTACGATTCCACGAGGCCCGGAGCGGACAGATGAAGATCAACCATGACGTCTTTGCCGTCCTTCTTTCCATACGCTTCGATGACAAAGGCGCCGCCATCGGAAATCAGCCCTTCGTCGATGATTTCCTTGATCTCGTCCGGATCCTTCGGTGCCGGCGGAACGTGCTTTCTTACCAGGTCATGCGGTGAAACCATGACCCCGTCCACTTCTTCCGGTTCATACGAAAGAAGATCGGCCTGTTTCAGCGGGTACGACCAGTCGATGCCGACGCCGCCGTATTTGAAGTAAGCGTTTTTGCAGCCCTTGAAATATTTCTCACGGTTGAATCCGACATACACCGGCTCGTCATGCGCGTGCTCAACCAGTTTCACCGGCTTTCCGTCCGTTTCCGGCCACGCGCGGTAGATCGGGTTGCTGAACGGCGTCGTACGTACCTGTTTTCCCTGATAGAACGCATACGCGTCTTCTTCCATGTCCGCCAAAGCAACATCCGGAGACCACCAGAACGGGATGAACCGCTTCGCTTCCACGCCCTCATACACCATCATGCAGATCGTGTCGCAGGTATCGAGCTCATTTACGGCTTTTCTGGCCATGACGCACATCACGCCCGGCGCGGAGCCCGTGCCGATGATCGCGGTCGTATTGTTCTTCGCGAATTCTTTGCCGTATCCGTTATACATATATTTGATTCCGGCAACCCAGCGGTGATACTCATCGACATCCTGGCATTCCGGAAGGTCCTCGCATGCGGAAAGATCCTGATAGCAGCAGCCCAGATCCATCGCCGCGCGGAGCACATTCCGGCCGAAGTCAAGAGGCATTACGTTTACGATCAGCTCGCAGCCTTCCGCCGCCTTCTTGATCTCGTCCACATTCGCCGCGTTAACCTGCTTCGGCGTTCCTTTCTTCATCATGCCGCAGACATCCTTTGCCGCTTCGAAATTGTAATCCGCGCATATAACCTCTTCAATGTTCGGCTCCTGGTCCAGCTTCCGGCAGATTGTCGATCCCTGCGCGCCGCATCCGCATACCATAACCTTTTTCATAACAGCTATCCTCCCTCTTTCGTTAGAGTTTCCAATAATTCACACTATCCGATTGCATTATCCGATATTTTATTCCAGCGCTTCTTCCTTTGCCTTTTCAGCCCGGATTTTCTCATAGATTTCTTCCACGCCCGGTTCTCCCGGAACGAATCCGTGAAGCTCCCGGAGATGCTGATTCAGATCCTCGTGCCGCGCGTCCTTAAGCGCCTCCAGCTTCGGACCTTCTGTTTTCTTTCCGATAAAATAGAAGATCAGACCCGCTGCCAGGGACAAGATGCCGACCCAAAGGCAGATCGCCAGCATAAGCTTCCAATTGCTGAAGAGTCCGGATCCGTACTCTTCTTTGTAATATTCGACGCCGTAGCCTCCTTCATACCAGCGGAGGAAGACCCACGCGCCCAGCGACATAGCGCCCGTCAGGATCAGGTAGCCGCCGATGTCGATCAGATCGCCAAGGCCTAGCTTTGTCTTCGGATTCAGCGGATAGAGCTCCGCGTTATCCAGCACCCGGCCCTTGTACGCCCACTTGCAGAGAACGTATGCGATCAGTCCGCCGAACAGCACCGTGAAACCGGTGATGAAGTAATCCGTGCCGTTCGCGTAGATACAGAACATCGTGATGAAAATGACGCAGCCGCTCAGAACGACAAGCCCCGGCACGCCGCCCGGCATACTGGTAAGACCGACCTTCTTCCGCTCCGAAATCGGATACCATTTCCGGAACTTCACGATGATGACAACCAGCGCAAGATACATATAGAGCTGAATCGGCGTTGTCGCCATAACCAGCGTCGTAAAATCAAATTTGCATGTGATGATCGTAAACACTGCCAGGAGCAGAATCGAAACCGTCGGAATACCGCGCCGGTCAACCTTCTTCATGATTCCCGGGAACATATGGTCATCCGCCATAACAAAGAACGCCCGCGAACCATGCGCGATATATGAACAGAAGATCGAGCAGTTCGAGATTACCGCGACGATGACAAAGAGGAGTCCTGCCCAGGATCCGACGTGTTGGATCAGAACATCCGCGTATCCGATCTTTCCGCCGCCCTGTTCGGTCGACCATGCGGACCACTGACCAACCGCAGCCAGCGCCGCAAGCGTCGGAAGAATATAAGACAGCGCGATCACAGGCTGCGCAAGCCGCATCGCCTTCGGAATAATCTGCGGATTATCCATTTCCTCAGCCATATTCGACATGCATTCAAATCCGCAGTACATCCAGATGATAATCGCGATGCCTTCACCGAACGAATGGAGAAGTCCTTCCTCCGGGTTAAACAGCGGAGAAACCGGATTGTAATCCCAGTGCATAAATCCGACCACCGCGACCGCCCCGAAAGCGATCAGAACGAGAACCGTGAACAGCGTTTCCAGCTTTTCCAGCCAGTCAAGGCCGATAATATTGATCACCGTGAACACAACGACCACGACGACCTTCATCAGATACTCCGTCGTATCGCTCATTTTCACGAACTTCGCCGCGTAGCCGACGATCAGTGCGCAGTACTGCGCCTGACAAAGCCATGTCGTAAGGGCGGACCAAAGTCCGATCTGCCATCCCCAGAATTCGCCGAACGCTTCGCGTCCCCATGAATAAATTCCGCCTTCCGCGGGGAGGATCGATCCCATTTCGCCGACCATTTCACACAGCGGGAATGACCAGACAAAGGGGAACAGCAGCAGCATAATGATCGTAGCGCCCGGACCTGAAGCCGAGATCGCTTCCTCGATCCCGAACGCGCCCGCGGCCACGAACGAATAAATAAGCGCGATGACGCCAACCGTCGACATCTTCTGCTTTTTCAGCGCTTGCGTGTTTTTTTCACTCATGGCTCCTTCTCCTTCCGATCGTATCTTCTGTCCATAACGACCCCCTTTCTGAATAATTGAACAGGAACTGCCGAATTTTGATGGCGGATTTCATCTCCCCGAAACCGCCATTCTGAGATATAATAATAAGTATTGAAATCGGTACAGCTGAATATAGAACAGCCGAATAACAAGCAGCCAAAAACTCAGACTTAAGACATGTGTTTCAGGTTATACGTTCCATGAATCTATAGCCGCTATGCCTGTCGCAACTGTCTTAAAAGTAATTAAATTCAGATAATTTCGCAATCGCCCAAGCGGGTGATTTACTCTAATACATCGCTGCATCGTTGAAATTTCAAGATTTTTATTTTTGCATTTTATATATTTTCTTTTGAACTTTTTCTATGAATGCCTATAACGTTTTACTGCAATATATCTTCCCGGCCATAGCAGGCTTTCTTTCATACGCGCTGATCTTCCTCACCCGAAGGGGTACTCTTCGTGCGAATCGAATCTACCGCACGAGTCTTTTTTACGTGTCCGCCGTCACTGTTCTCAGTCTGTTTTATTTCTGTCTTTACACCCGCGAAATTTTCCTGAAGGCTTCCAGCGTAAACGGGATATTCCGCGTACTTGATTATGTCCTGTACCTTCTGATTCCGTTTTTCTGGCTCGAGTTAGAATGCGGCTTAATCTATGGAAAAGCAGACATGCCTGAAAGAGCTGCCGAGCCGGATGCCATGAATGACTCCGAAGACGCTTCCAGCCATGCGGCTGAAGGTTCCGGGACTGTTCTTTCCCGCATCCGAATAGAGCGGGACGCGCTCTTCGCGGAAATTCGCTCCGACCGCTTTATAGTTCATTTCTTCCGGATCTGGACCGCTGGATGGATCGTATTCCTCTTCTTTTATATCTATTTCGCCGCATTCCGGATGGATTCCGGCTATTACATTGCTGCGCCAAAGTATGCAGCCTTTTATCACAGACTGGAAACGCTGTTCTCCGTACTCACATCCTTCGGGCTTTGTCTCTTCTGGCTCCATGCCCGGCGCCGCTTTCCTTCGAAGCTTGCACGCGTCTACGCGCTCCTGACGACGCTTTCGCAATGCGCATACTGCTTCTACACCGTCTGGGACACGCGGCATATCGGGAACATTCCGTATATCACCTGGAGGGAAGAGCCCATCGACCTGACCGGCTGGTTTCTTCTCGCAATGAATATCCTGACTCTCATATTTTTATATAACTGCTTCGAACTGGACAGCTCCCCTCAGGACAACCCGGACGCGCCTGAACCCGATGCTGAAACCATCGGGTCCAAGCCTGATCCTATGGAGCCCGCACCGGCATCAATGGAACCTGCCCCTGAACTCATGTCCGACGAGGCCAGGATCGAACTTCTCGCTTCCCGTTTTGATCTCACCAATCGGGAGAAGGAAATCGCCGGTCTTGTAAACCAAGGGGAAAGCAATCAGAAAATTGCAGACACGCTGTACATATCTCTCAATACCGTAAAGAGCCACATGAAAAATATCTTCCGTAAATGCGGCGTCCGTTCCCGCGTGGAACTCGTCCATCTCATTTCCTCGGCGGCGCGAGGCGAAGAGACAGCGCCGGCAGAGGATTCTCCGGCGGAAGATTAACAGCAGTTCTAAACACGTTTTCTGCCCACCTTATATCTTCATTTTATTAAAAAATAAAAA
>JAQXNW010000167.1 GCA_029098205.1 Eubacteriales bacterium
GGACAAAGTCCGCCGCGCTCCTGTGCACGCCCATGAACACGCCCAACACGCCCATGAGCACACGAATGCGCATGAGCATGCGCACACACACAGCCATGCGGACGGCGGACATGAATCAGAAAGCAATTCGAAATCTTCCTCCGGTCATCCGCAGGAGGATCACTGCGGGCACCTGCATTCAGAAGAGGAAAAGAAAGCCGTGATCAACCGTCTTTCCCGTGCGATCGGCCACCTGGAGCATGTGAAGATGATGGTGGAGCGCGGCGATGACTGCAGCGATGTGCTGATTCAGCTCGCGGCGGTCCGCTCCGCGATCAACAACACCGGGAAAGTCGTTCTTCATAACCACATCAATGAATGCATCGTCGATGCGGTGGAGCATGGAGACATGGAGACCGTGAACCGTATGGAAGAGGCAATCAAATTCTTTATTAAATAGAGAAAAACAGCGAAGCGCGTACGGCTGGAAGCACGTGCGGAGCTTCGGCGGGGGAAAGGTTTCGGCCAGTTTAGAGGAGGTATTGTATGACGAATCAGGAGAAAGCGATTCAGTACCACGACAGGAAATACAATTGCTGCCAGTCGGTTCTGCTGTCTCTCTGCGAGCAGCTGGGTGTCGATAAGAAGACCGCATTCCGGATGGGGGAAGGCTTCGGACTCGGTATGGGAAGCATGCAGAACACATGCGGAGCGCTGTCCGGAGCGGTAATGCTTGCGGGGCTCAGGAACAGCGACGCGGATCTGGACGATCCCAAGACAAAGGCGGAGACATACAAGCTTTGTCAGGAAATGACAGAGAAGTTTGTCGAGAAGACAGGCGCGCTTCTCTGCAAGGATCTTAAGGGCATTGAGACAGGGAAAATGCTGTGTTCCTGCCCGGACTGCATCCGGCAGGGCGTTACCGTCGCAGAGGACGTGTTAGGACTGAAATAGCGGGAATTTTTGATATAGGTTCAGGCTGGATGAGTCTGATAAGAAGCGGCCGTCTTTAGGGGATGACTTTGGAAAAGAAGCGCCGAAGGAGGCCGGAACGCACAGTACGTGCAGAGAAAAGAGGGGAAACCATGGATCATGAGTATGTAATTGCGTATGCGGATAAATCCGTGCTGAAAATTTCGGGTGTAAAGGTAAAGGGTCTGAATACGAGAGATCTGGAAGAGAAGCTCGGAGAAAAACTGAAAACCTTTGTCCGTGTGATCGGCGTGACCGGCGATAATATCGAGATGGATGTCTATGACATCGATCCGTCGCAGGTTCGGAAGAATGAGGACGGTCTGATTGAGAGTCTGGCTCTCGTGGAGGGCGTTACTTCTACGGAGCTTACCAAGTTGTCCTGCAGCGATAAAATCGTCGCGGTGGACTTTGACAAAGTCCCGGATACGCCGGAATCCGACTGCATGATGGAGCGCTGGATGAAGTGGCCTAGAAACCATGCGACGGAAGAGGAGTTGGAGGAAGTCGAGGAACTGGAAGAGGAAGAAGCGGCAGCAAAAAAGTCGGAAAATTAACGCGCTTGACGTGAAACCCAGTGCTGAAATGTTGCTTCGGAGCAGAAAACGGAAATGGTTTTCTTTAGAAAGGGAAATCCTGCAGCTGCGGCTCCTGAATTATTAATAAGACAGAAAAACGCTGAAAGCCGATGATGGTTTTCAGCGTTTTTTGCGGTCCAGGCTTTTTTCGGCCAAAGTTTTTGCAATCGAAGTTTCCTGCTGGTCGCAGATTTTAAGTTTATCTGCAATGCGGAATCTTCCGTGAGCCGGAATTTTACTCTCCGGCAGGATCCGGCGCATTCTTCGGAGTAAGCTCGTGCGCGGCCTGCTTCTCCCGGATGACATCCTGAAGGCAGGTCAGGAAATGCTTCTCGGCGGTGGAAAGATGCTTTTTCTTCTTGTAAATTACGCCGATCGGACGGGAAAGCGGCGGATCGGTCGGCCGGAAAACGATTTCGTCCGCACGATTCAGGAACCCCAGCGCCGGCATCAGCGCGACGCCTAAATCGTTTTTCACGCAGGAGACGATGCTGTTGTCGTCGCCGAAATGATACCGGATATTCAGGAATATCCCTTCATCCTTCAGCCGGTTTGTATAATCTTCATCGTCAAGACCGCTCAGCGAAATAATCGTTTCGTGCTCGATCCGTGAAATCGGAACGACGTCCAGATCCTGAAGAGGGTTATTCTTAGACATAATGAGGTAAATCGGGTCCTCAAACAAAGGGACGATCTGATAATCTTCCGTATCGACGGTATCGGTATTAATGATGGCAAGATGGACATCATCCCGGCGCAGACTGTCGCGAATCAGATAGTAATACCCCTGCCGGAGAAAAAAGCGGATGTCCGGATAACTTTGCTGAAAGCGGAGGAGAATATCCGGAAGAAGCGCATCGGTAAATGTCGCAAAAAGGCCGAGATTAATGTTTTTGGATGATTCGCCGGTCAGCTCCAATTGTTTTTCGCTGAAAGCCTCATAAGAATCGACCAGACTCCGGATATACGGCATCAATGTCTGCCCTTCGAAGGTCAGCTCCAGTCCGGAGCGGGAGCGGAGAAACAGCGGCGCATGGAATTCTTTCTCCAGAGAGCGGATCATCTGGCTGATTGCGGACTGCGTGTATCCGAGTTCGTCCGCGGCCCGTGTGAAGCTCTTGCATTCCGCTGCCTTTAGAAAAGTGTAGTATTTATTCATGGTCGGAGCACTCCTTCCATATTTTTTTCTGTCCAGGGTTTTACAAACCGGATCAGTTCCTTCATGACCAGGGATGAGGCCGGCGAGATCGATTTGTGCTTCTTACAGACAATGCCGATCGACCGGGTCAGCTCCGGATCCGTACGCTTATACAGGATCGGTCTCTGGAACGCACGGATTCCAAGCTCCGGGACTAAAGCCATTCCCAGACCCTTTTTTACAGCGGACAGCATACACTGGTTATCGCAGAACTGATAGAAAAAGTCCGGAGTAACCCCGTATTCATTAATTTTCGCAGGCCAGTCGTCCTCCGGATCCAGTCCGTCCAGACAAAGCATCCGTTCTCCATTCAGCTGTTCCATCAAGACAGCAGGCTGCGAATGAAAGCGGCTGTTATCCGGCATGGCAAGAAGAATCGGTTCCTCGAACAAAGGATACACGTCGTATTCATCGGATATATCGTGCGAAAGGTCCACAATCGCGAAATCGATGCTTCCTTTTTCGGCATAATCCCAGATCCAGGAATAGTACCCCTGATGAAGTTCGAAGAGCACATCCGGATAGCGTGTCTGGAACCATTTCAGAAACTCCGGAAGGACGGTGCCGGCAAAGGTTGCGAACAAGCCGATCCGGCAGATTCCGGTAATGGAGGAGTTCAGCATTTCGGCCTTTGCCTCCAGAACATCCTGCCGCTTTACGATGGTTTCCGCATACGGGAGAAGCTCTTCTCCGCTTTCTGTCAGCTTCAGACCGTTTCGCGTACGGTGAAAAAGAGGGGTCTGCAGTTCATTTTCCAAGGAGCGGATCATCTGGCTGACCGCTGACTGTGTGTAATTCAGGGACTCGGCTGCCTTGGTAAAGCTGCGGTATTCCGCGACTTTCACGAAAGCGAGGTATTTTGACATGCAGCGCTCCTTTCCATTGTATTTGTTTCAGTTCATAAAATAAAAATATCAGCGAATGCCATAAGAAAATCTAATATTAAGATTTCGTTACAGCATACATTTAAATACAATTTATCAATGTAAAGTAAGAAACCGGAAATTTGAGGGAAGCAAAAACGCGGAAATATCAATTGTATCCGCATTGTATCGATTCCTGTACAAATTATAAATAGTTAGTCTATCGTAAATTGTATAAAAAGTAAAGCGATTTTTTCTTTTACGGTTTAGTAAATTATCTCATTTTACAAATAATCTGTCAAATGATAGCTTTAACCCCAGAGAGGGGATACGGACTGAAGTGAAATCCGATCGGCGCTTTTCCGGATCCCGGGGTATATAGGGGAACGATAAGTAATTATCTTTGTTATGTTATTGAGGAGAAAAAGAAAATGCCTGACACTAAAAAGGAAAAGAAGGAACGTGTCAAAAGACCGCCTACTTTCGCGGAATCTATTCTGGCGATTCTGGCGCTGATCGTATGTATCGGCGGAGGAATGACTCAGGGCTGGCCGGTTCAGCCGATGCTCGTTGCCGGATGCGTTCTTGTTACGCTTCTCGCGATGCGCTGCGGATGGACTTGGAAAGAGCTGGAAGCGGCGATCTGCGTGAAGTTCTCATCGATCGTTACGATCGTCCTGATGAACTTCCTGATCGGTGCGATCGTAGCATCGCTGCTGTTCTCAGGAACGGTTCCGTATCTGGTTACATTGATCGTCAAGATCATGAATCCGAAGTTTATCTATCTGATCACCTTCCTGGTATGCTGCCTGTTCTCTGTTGTAACAGGTACATCCTGGAATACAGCCGCTACCGTCGGAATTGCGATGTTCGCGGTAGCGGAAGCGATCGGCGCAAGCCTTCCGATTACGGTTGCGGCCATCGTCGGAGGAGCTTCCTTCGGAGATAAGCTGTCCCCGGTATCGGAGACGACGAACCTGGCGCCGCTCTGCGCAGGTACAGATGTATTCTCACACGTTCGTTCCATGCTTTGGACAACGCTTCCGGCTGCAGTTGTTGCCATCATCTTCTATGCGATTCTTGGAATGCGCGGCAATATGGGAACCACGACGGTCGATATGGGAACCAAGCTTTCCGCAGATCTCAATACGATTTTCCCGCATCTTAATATTATCTGCCTGATCCCGGCGCTGATTATTGTCGGCGGACTTCTTTTCAAGGGATCTGCGATGCCGATTCTGACACTTTCGATGATTTCGGCTGTGTTTATCGGAGTATTAGTGGAAGGATTCAAGATCGGCGATGCGTTTGCCGGAATGATGGGCGGCATGCAGCTTACATACTACGGACTTCCTGAGAATGCGGCGGATAAGGTTCTGGATGCGACGTCAAGAATTCTGCAGAGAGGCGGAATGAACGGCATGGCCAGTACGAATATCACCGTCTGCGCAGGATATGTATACGCGGCGATTGCCGGCGCGGTTGGATTCCTCCAGACCGCAATGCGTCCGATGATCAACATCGTAAAGGGAAGCAGAGTAAAGCTGATCTTCTGTACACTGCTTTCTGACCTGATCGTCATAGGATGCTCCGGTGCTTCTTATGCGGCGCACATCATCGTTTGCGAAGTCTTCAAGAAAGAGTACATCGACCAGGGTCTCCAGATGAGAGTTCTTTCGAGAACGCTGGAAGATGTAGGAACAATGTGGACCTGCTTCCTTCCGTGGACAGCGACCGGCGCGTTCTATATTGGACTTTTCGGTGTGAACGTATGGGGTCACGGAGGTTATGGAATTTATAACATCAACTGCCTGCTGAGCCCGGTTATGGCGATGATCCTTGCGATTACCGGAATCGGTATGTTCAAGATGACTCCGGAAGAACAGAAAGCGGAGCTTGATAAGTATAACGAACTCCAGAAGGAAATGGAGAACGCTTAATCATTAGAATCCATTCTCCCCTTCGTGGGTGGAAAGGGGGCGGATGCGAAAGTATCCGCCTTTCTTTTGAAAACGGGCTGGAAACAGAAGCCGGCTCATTGACTGAACCGCCGCATTCAAGCGGCAAAGGAGAAAAACATGAAGTATATGCACACAAGACTTCCGGATTTTTATTCGAAGATTGAAGCGGCAGCAAAATCGCGCGACCCGGAAACAGAATTTGAAGTCAGCGGACTGGAAAGCTTCAAGACAGCGAAGCTGGCGTCGCTCCGTGTCGGCCGCGTCGAGGATGAAATAACGGAAGTAGCGGCGGACGAAGAGATCAAGAAGATCAAAGTCCAGGTGTTCCCGTTGAATCCGGAGACATCGCACTATGTCGTAATCAAGGGAATCCGCGGCGACGGAAGCTGCAAGAAGGCTGTCATTGAATATATGTATCTTTCTTCTCCAACCGTGGAGACAGCTCTGTTTGATGCAGAGGAAATTGATGACCGGACCGTTGGAAACCGTCAGAATTATTAAGGAGGAGAAACGATGAAACTTAAATATAAGATCATTCCGCGCGGCGCTGCGAATGGACAGGTTCCTCTGAACTGGGTGTTCCTGGACAAGAAAGATATTGACGCAGCCGGACTTACTCATCTCGACGCGGTCCGCCTGATCGCGAATGAAATGGGAACGGACTGCGCGGCCGTTGATATCATGGATATGGAAGGCGTTACCTGCACGAGCGACGGAATCATCGCTCCGGGTGCTGTATGCGGCGTTGCTTCTGTAGATCACCGGATGATCAACCGGGAATTCGGATACTTGAACGTTTCCCCGATTCCGTTCACGGAAAAAATGCTGGAAGAAGAAACGCACATGAAGCTTTGGCTGACAGAACCGTATCATGGACGCACAATCTATAAAGGGCCTAGCACAGCGGACCGCGGTGCGAGAGCCAGTCATAACGAGAATATGACGATGACGGGCCGGATCTGCAACAATAACGTTGGTTCGGAAGTCATGAACATGCTGGAAATGACAGAGATCCTGGCGCCGTACTTCGGTATTTACCAGCTGATGACAGGCGGAGATGTATACATCGGAAAAGCCGGCCCGATCGTATCGGTCGGCATCGGCATGATCGTCAGCGAGCGGCATGGACGTATTTTCGGAAGCGACAATCTGGGCGCTTACAAGGCAGGCATGACGGCGCATAACTCCGGAAAATACGCGAAGACAGTAAAGAGCGATTATCCGGCCATTGTCGCGCCGAAATCGGTTCTTGCGGAGTATACGCTCCGCGCGCTGGATATCGGATTGGTTCCGGGTCTGGACATCGGCTGCTCGCCGGCCTGCATCGAGCTTGCGCGTGCATATGGAAAGCCGGTTGCAGTGGATAATATTTCGGACCGTGCATGGGAAGAGCTCGAGAGCATCGGATTTACGAAGGATTATGTAACGAGTCCGAGAGATGTTCTTACCCGTGAGGAGATCATCAAGTATGCGGATGAAATTATCCCGGGTATGGACGGTGCTAAGCACTACGCGGCTTCTGAGATTATTCAGGATCAGGAGCTTACCTGGTAACAGAAGCGGTTTCTTCCGGATGGAAGAAGTCGCACAGGCTCCGGTTTTATACTCGGAGCCTGTTTTTTATCCATGGAAGCGCTGAATGGTCGGATGTGCATGGAAAAAGGGATTGGAAAATGATTTTTTGATCTGAAAATTTATAGATAATGAAGAAAGGAATCAGATTTTATGTCAGGCGTTACGAAACTATACAGTCAGTTTCAGATCCCGAAATTTGTCCGGATGAAACAGGACTTCCCGCATAATGAACTTTCAGAGGAAGAAATCATCCGCATTATCGATGAGAACTTCCATCGTCCGGAAATCGCGGAAAGAATCAAACCGGGCATGCGGATCTGCATCACGGCGGGAAGCCGGGGACTTTCGAATATTCTCCTGATCGATCAGGAAGTCGTTCGGCAGGTCAAAAACCTGGGAGCGGAGCCGTTCCTGATTCCAGCTATGGGAAGCCACGGCGGCGCGACGGCCGAGGGACAGCTTGGTATCCTGGCGTCGTATGGGATTACGGAAGAGTCTGTCGGATGCCCGA
>JAQXNW010000168.1 GCA_029098205.1 Eubacteriales bacterium
ACCTCTTTTCATCATCAATTATAGCGGATAGAGATGAAGTTCATAAAGCAAGGATCGTTTTACATCCTGGTTTTCAACGCAGGCTGCGGCTGGATGACAGGCTTTCAAACATAAAAAGGACGCTGCACGAACGGTAAATCACCGTCCGAAGCAGCATAATAATTCCCCCGAGAAGGATCTCTATTTCAAAGTCCTTCTTGGGGGTAGCTGATTGCAGTTTCCATTATTTCAGCATCCTGTGCCGCGCGGCATCCGCCCTGTACCAGATGCGTCACACGATATCGTAGTCGTCTATATTCACGTCCTGGAAGGACATGCGGTTATAGTTGTCCGGCTTCGGAACGGGGTAGGTGCAGTCGAACCCGACTTTAGCGCCGACGTTGTCTTTCACGACCGGGTTCAGCTCATGGCCGAAAGCGTCGGGGATTACCACGATATCCTTTGCCGGGTCCATGCGTGTCACCATGGCCATTTCGACATCGTTCGGATTCGTAAAGTCGATGTCACTGTTTACGACGGTCACCATCTGAAGATCCGAAAATGCCGCAAACGCTGCGCAGATCGCGTTCTTCGCCATGCCGTTGTTCGGCGGGTCCATCTGAAGGATCATATGATAATGGTTTCCGCCGGGCGTCATGTACACATTTTTCAGGCCCTTTACCTGGCTTCCGATCTTTTCCAGAAGATTGGCTTCGACGCCGAGGCCCAGGCTGTTCATGATCTCACGGCCCGGATGCAGCATGTGGATGATCGGATTTTCCTGCATCGTAATAGCCGTGACATCGACAACCCAGCGGTCTTCCCGCTTGGCATAGTAGCCGCTGACTTCACCGAACGGACCTTCCGGTTCGCGCACCTTCGGGAGGATCCGCCCTTCGATGATCATCTGCGCGTCCGCGATCCCTTCTACATCCACCGTGCGGCTTTTGCAGAGGCGGGCCGGCTCCCCGAGAAGATAGGAAGCGACCGCGAGCTCGTCGATATCAATCGGCGCCGCGGAACTTGGTGTGGTTGCAGCGACAAAGTACGCCGGATGTACGCCGTTATTGATCGTGATGTCAAGCGGCTCTCCTTTGGCCTCGGCCCGTTCGTAGTAGCTCCGGAGATGGCGGCCGACGTCCATCAGAATGCCGAGGCGGTTCTTCCCGGTTACCATCAGCCGGTGCACCGAAGTATTTCGGATTCCCGTGTCCGGATCTTTCGCGATCACGACGCAGTTCGTGAAATATGGGCCTCCGTCCGCGAGCGCGTGCGTCGGCACCGGGATTTTCGTGAGGTCCGGTTCGTCCATCGTGACAGCCTGCGCCGGTGCGTCGCCTATAACGACCGGGGCTGTCGGATTCTTGTATAACGACCCGACGGCATCTCGGAACAGGGACGACAGTTCGTCTGCGGGTTTGTCAAAGATCGCCGCGACGTTTTCCCGGTTCCACCACATGCCGGTTGTGACTGGATATTCATAGCCTTTCACGTGATTGAAAACCAGCGCTCTGCCGCCTTCAAGCTTCTGCGAAACGCCGGCCAGCTCAAACTTCGCGTCGACCGGTGTTTTTACATGTGCGAGCCTGCCTGCCGCCTCCATCTTCTGAAGGCAGTCCTTGAGGTCCATCGGTTTTGTCATTTTACTCTCCTTTCAGTGCCGCTTCTCCCGGTCCGTTCCAGGAACGGAAACCATCCGGCCGGATCCCAAACTGGAGGAGCGCTTTCCCTATGACTTGGTCTACCTGATCCTGAATGCTTTCCGGATGATGGTAGAACGTCAGCATCGGCGGAACGACCGCGCATCCTGCCTCCGCGGCCTGCACCAGGTTTCGGAGGTCGATTAAGCTGAGCGGTGTTTCCCGCGGCATCAACACGACTCGCCGGTTTTCCTTGAGACAGACCTCCGCCGCCCGGACAAGAAGATTGTCGGCGTAGCCGTGCGCGATCGCGGACAAAGTCTTCATGCTGCAGGGTGCGGCAATCATCCCTTCTGTTACGAAGGAACCGCTTGCGATGCGGGCTGTCATATCGTCCGGATCGTAGCTGAAGTCCGCGAGCTTTCTGACGTCTTCCGGTTTGATTCCGCATTCCAGCCGGAAGTTCGTTTCCGCGCCTTTCGACAGAATGAGGTGCGTTTCGACATCCGGGATCGGTTTCAGGATTTCCAGCATGCGCGATCCGATGCATACACCGTCTGCGCCGCTTATGCCAATAATGAGTTTTTTCATAGGGTTTCGGCACCATATTATGTTGGTTGGAAATAAAATATTGATAAAATCTTTATTATCATATCACATTTTTCAAAATTTCGCATACAATTTCTTGTTTCATCTCTTCGGCAGCCGAAACGATGCGGGCAATGCCTTCCGGGCCGGGGTTTTCGTAGTGGATGCCGCAGGAGACTGCACAGGATACATGTGTCTTTTCCGCGATGGCCTTCGCGTATGACTCTGAGATCACATCATCCCGGTGGCCGGGAAGGAGCACGGTCTTCAGCTGAAGTTTCCCATTCTCCCAGTATGCGGTAGAGACGCTTCCAATATGCGGCGCGGCTCCGCCGTCGATCTCAGCAAGCCAGTCATTTCCAGCGCGAAGGAGCTTTACGTCGATCGGGCAGCCGAGAACGGTTCTTTGAAATTCATATTTCATCTTACATTCCTCCTTAGGATATTCTACGCCTGACGGGTGCAATTCTTTTGTATTTTTCAGAAACACACGTATAATTAAAGAATCAAGAATGGAGAAGAAAGGACATACAATGCGAGATTTGAGATATGTTTTGTTCGACCTGGATGGGACGATCTGGGAGTCCGGGCCGGGAATCACCCGGTCCGTGCAGTATGCGCTTCGCTTTGTCGGGATCGAAGAGCCGGATCTGGACAATTTGACAAGTTTCATCGGGCCGCCGCTGAATATAGAGTTTTCCAGGCGATTTCACCTTAATGCGGAGCAGACAGAGCTTGCGATCCGGAAGTTCCGGGAGCGGTATGACGATCAGGGTGTGTATGAATGTGAACTTTACCCGGGCGTGCGAAGCATGTTGGAGATGGTAAAAGACGCGGGGCTGATTCTCGCGGCTTCGTCCGGAAAGCCGCAGCCGCTTGTGGACCGGCTGATGGAGCATTTCGGGATTCAGGACGCGTTCCGCATGATGGTCGGGGGCCGCTATGAGGATGAGCTAACAAATAAGACGGGCGTTGATAATAAACAAAGGATTATTAAGGAGACGCTCCGCCGCCTGAGTGAGCAGGACGGCCTTTCGGGCGGCCCGGGGGAATTGTCTCTGGCAGCCGGTCAGGCTGTGATGGTTGGCGACACGAAGTATGATGTGATCGGAGCGCTTCGAAACGATGTGCATCCGATCGGAGCAGCGTACGGCTACGGCGGCCGCAAAGAGCTGGAGCAGGCAGGAGCCGAGGACATCGCTGAGGATGTCCCGGAGCTTACAAGGATGCTGCTGCGTATGAGAGAAGGGAAGGAACTGCTCTGAATTTTTCCGCGGGAGCAGGGATTCGCGGCAATGCTTTTCGCTTCGACCGAAAATAGAATCATGGATTGAAATTGTTCGGCGCTTCGGCGCCGTTTTTTTATATCAGCCAAAAGTTATATTTTCTGACTTTTGTGAAGATTTACACCCTTTTATGGATAGGAGGGTTCGCCGAAACAGCGTAAGTTTCAAAATAAGAAAAGCGGCGGGCGGCAACGGCATCGGATTCCGTCCGCGGCATATCGGCCGTTATAGTTTTTGCTTGCTGTTGTTTGGTGCCGGCGGCATGTGGCTGCCAGCCGGCGCGCTCTCAGAAAGGAAAGGTATTTATGGACACAAGCAATTTCTTCAAGCGGATAGGACACTATATGAATTTCTCCTATCTCAAGGAGCAGAACAAACGAAGGTTTTATGTCTGGATCTTTTGGATCGCATTCATGGTTTTCCTTTGGTTCTTCCCGACAAAGTACGTGCCGGGCACGATCCTCTGTCTGCTCCCGATCGCGGGACAGTTCGCCTACGCGATCCTGACGCATGAGGTGTACGAGGCGCTCATCCTGGGCACGATCGCGAACTACATCTTCTGGTATAAAGGCGCGTTTATGACAAAGTTTGTCGACAACACGGTCAAGAATCTGCAGGACGGCGAGACGATCCTGATGATCGCGTCTTTCCTGCTCTGCGGCGGCATGATCGTCATGTTCACAAGGAGCGGCGTCACGGTGAGCTTCGGCAAGTTCCTGACGAAAAAATTCGGAAAGAGCGAAAAAAGGATCCTGACAAGCGCGGGCATCATCGCCGGCGTCATGTCCGTCGATGATTACATTTCTTCCTTGACGAATGGCGCGGCCTTCTCTCCGATCATGAATAACATCAAAAAGCCGAGAATGGCACTCTCTTTCATGATCAAGACTTTTTCAACATGCGCGTCCTGCCTGCTGCCGTACGGCGCGTGGGGATTCTATATCATCTACCAGATCGAGGCGGCCAAGAACGTGGATGGGCTGATGGACGCGTTCCACATCTTCCTTCGGACAATCCCTTATCAGTTCTTTCCGATCTGCGCCTGTGTCATCTGCCTTTTGTTTGCGTTCGGAAAGATGCCGAAGCTCGGCAAAATGAAGGATGCGTATGAAGCAGCAGAGCGCGGGGAGCAGTACGGCGCGGCCGAGAAGACGAGCGGCGATGATATCGAATTGATCGATGAAATGGTCGCTGCGGATCCCAGGAAACAGAACGTCGGCGTGTTCAATCTCGTCATCCCGATCATCATCCTGATCATTGCGATGTTCGCGACCGGATTCAACGGTTTTCTCTGCTTCATTATCCCGATGATTATCTGCGGATTCATGTATATCCTGCAGGGCATCTTCCGTCTGGACGAATACATCGAGTGCTTCATTCAGGGCTGCCGCGACATGATGGACATGACGATCATCCTGATTCTCGGATATTCGCTGCAGACAGTGCTTGCAGAGATGAGCTTTGACACGTTCATCCTGAAAGTCTGCAACATCATCCCGGTCGCCGGTCTGATCCCGTTCTTCTTCTTTGTGTATTTCGGACTCGAGGAATATCTGGTTACGATGAACTACACACTGTATCTGCTGCTGTTCCCGACGCTGATGGTTGTTCTCCCGCAGGTCGGCGCGAATGTTCCGCTCTGCATTGCGGCAGTCATCTCTGCCGGCGTATTCGGCGGAAACAACTGCATCGTTTCGGATCTCGGAATCATTGCGGCGAAGTCCTGCCAGGTTGACATCTATGACCAGTTCGTCTGCTGCCAGCCGTACTACTGGATCTCGTTTGTGATCAGCGCGGCGCTGTATCTGGCTGTCGGACTGATTTTCTGAGCCGAATGGATTTGTTTGAAAAAAGGAGGTAACCATGTCAGTCGTATTCAAAAATGGACATATCTACACAATGGATTCGGAAAAGCCATACGCGACAGCTATTGCTGTCCGCGGCGGAAGGATCGCGTACGTCGGAAATGACGAGGGCGCGCGGCTGTTTGAGGACGGCGCGGATGTCGTAGACCTCGGCGGGAAGATGGTCATTCCTGGCATGATCGACGCGCACTGTCATCCGATCCTGTCTGCGGTCATGACATCCGGCATCATTCTGACGGCCGAAATGACAAAGGAAGACGTATATGAGGTAGTAAAGGCATATATTGACGAACATCCGGAGAAAGACCGGTATTTCGGAGTCGGCTATCCGGAGTGGGTCTTTGACCCGAAAACCGGACCGAGCCGCCAGGAGCTGGATGTGCTGTGCGAAGACAAGCCGGTGTTCCTGTACAGCAATGGCATGCACGAGGCGTGGTGCAACACGAAGACGCTCGAGGTTCTCGGCATCGATGAGAATACGCCGGACCCGGTTCCGGGCCGTTCGTACTACCGGCGGGACGCGGACGGTTATCCGACCGGAAATCCTTCGGATCGGCTACGAAAAGGAAACGGAATTTCTGATTCCCCGGATTGTCAGGGTGTTTTCGGAAAGGTTCCCGGAGGGGCATCTTGAACTTTCAATCCAAAAATCGGATGAACTGACGCGTTCGCTCTGCCGAAGAGAGATCAGCGCTGCCATCCGGTATTTCACCCCGGAGAAGGAAGACAATGCGGTTCTGCC
>JAQXNW010000169.1 GCA_029098205.1 Eubacteriales bacterium
CAAAAACGCCTTTTCTTTCAAAAGTATCGATCAGACAAGGCTGTCCGCTCAAGGTTTCGAATGTCATCGGAGTGATGAACTTCGCCGCATTCGCTGTCATCAATACGTGGACTTCCGCGCCGGCCTTATGAAGACGGCTCACCAAGGACGCTGTTTTATACGCTGCAATGCCGCCGCTGACGCCGATAATGACTGTTTTTCCGTTCAGCATCATACTCTCTTTCCTCGCTTATATACGGAACCATTTCCGATATTCATGAGAACTGCCCTGATAAAATCCAAAAAAACGGTCGAAATCTTAGGTTCGACCGTCATTTCTGCTTATTATATTACGACAGATTCGAAGGATTTACAATCCTTACTTAAGCGCTGCCTTCGCTGTATCGCAGAGAGCCGTGAAATCCTGCGGATTCGAAATCGCGATTTCGGAAAGCATCTTGCGGTTGATATCAACCCCTGCAAGCTTCAGTCCGTTGATCAGCTTGCTGTAGCTGAGGTCGTTCATCCGGGCCGCCGCATTAATCCGGGCGATCCACATTCTTCTGTACTCTCTCTTCTTCAGCTTGCGGCCGACATATGCATACCGCAGAGACCGCATTACAGCCGGATTTGCCGCACGGTAGTTGCGGCTCTTCTGACCGTAATAGCCCTTTGCCATCTTCAGAACTTTTTTATGTCTCTTGTGCGCGTTTACGCCCTTCTTAACTCTTGCCATAATTTATACCTCCTGAAACTGTCCTAAACTACTTACCCATGCTTCTGAGCATTCTCTTCTCGTCCGCGCTCGTCAGCATTGTGGACTGTCTCAGTCCCATTTTACGCTTCGGCGATTTCTTGGTCAGAATATGACTCTTATATGCCTTATGTCTCTTTACCTTGCCGGATCCTGTAATCTTCAGTCTCTTGCAGGCGCCTCTGTGGGATTTCATTTTGTTTTTAGCCATGATGGTAATCCTCCTTCACACCGCGGAAAAATCATTCACACGGGTTCTATAGTTCTCTTCACAATCAGAAGCAGCTTATTTCTTATGCTCTTCTTTCTTCGGTACCAGGAACATCGTAAGACTTCTGCCCTCAAAAGCAGGTTTCTTGTCGACAGAACCAACTTCCGAACAAAGGTCCGCAAAGCTGTTCATTACTTCTCTGCCCTTATTGACGTAGTCACGCTCCCTGCCGCGAAAACGAAGACTTACCTTCACCTTATCCCCGTTGGTCAGGAACTTGATGGCCGTCTTCGCCTTCGTCTGGATGTCATGCTCTTCAATAAAGGTACTGAGCCGGATTTCCTTCACCTGAATGGTTTTCTGTTTTTTCTTTGCCTCTTTCTGGCGCTTCTGGATCTCATAACGATACTTGCTGTAATCCAGAATTTTCGCTACCGGAGGATTGGCATTCGGAGAAATTTCCACCAGATCAAGATTGCTTTCTTCCGCCAGAGCCAAAGCCTCTCTGCGGCTCATGATGCCAACCATCTGCCCATCCTGAGCGATTATACGAAGTTCTTTCGCACGGATTTCTTCATTGATCCTAGCTTCTTTATTAATTTTATTTTCCTCCCTTACCATGAAAAAAAAGCGGATGCAAAAGCATCCGCCAGTACGGCATTCTGCTGCCGCTGCCATTCATACCGACAACCTTACCAGCTGCAGAACCGCGCCGTAAGGTGAGAAGCGGATAACTTCTTCTTGTCACCGAAACAATATACCATCTTTATGATAGATTGTCAAACATTTTATTTAGATTCTGCAGTCAGTTGAAGAACCGGAAAACACCCCGTACTTTCCCCTGAATGCTGACATTCTTGACTAAAATCGGACTCATCGTATCATTCTCAGGCTGAAGACGGATATGCCCATCCTCCCTGTAAAATGTCTTAACGGTCGCCTCACTCTCAAAACCATCCACCATCGCGACCACAATGTCGCCATTATCAGCTGTACGCTGCTGATGCACGAGGATGAGATCGCCATCCATAATTCCTACATTTTTCATAGACTCACCGCGCACTTTCAGAAGAAAACAGTTTCCCCGGACATAGGCAGCGGGTACCGGGAGCGTACCTTCCAGATTCTGATCCGCTGTAATCGGCTGCCCGGCTGCAACACGCCCTACGATCGGAACATCAACGATATCCTCTCTTTCCCTGGCCGAAGGAAACGACTCCTGATCCCCTTCCTCTTCTTGTTTCACCAGAATAAGCGCGCGCGGTTTCGAGGGATCCTTCTTCATATATCCCTTCTCCACAAGACTGTTAATATCCTTATATGCGGTGGAAGTGGACCGGATCTCAACCGCCCTGCAGATCTCCCGCACCGTCGGCGGATAACCCTTCTCTGCGATTTCCTTCTTCAGATAATCCAGTATTTTCTGTTCCCGTTCGGTTAGATCTTTCATAGAGATTCCTCGCTCGCATATTTCTGTTTCTGCTTCTGTGCATAATTCTATGAATGATATTTTAACATATTTCACCGATCATGTAAACGCCTGTTCGTCTAAAAGAAGATATGTTCGCAAGGATCGAAAGCGCGTTGACGCAGCATACCTCAGAACAGTATAATTATTAATATTAAGGGCAGATTCCGGACCCTTCGCTCTTTGCATGCGGAGAAACACGTTCAGCATCTTCCGTTCGAAGCATCCTGATCCGAAAGCCGCCCCTCAGCTGAACTTAGGAAGAAGGTTATTATGAGCAGCACAAACAAATCCGGAGGCATCTACAACGCACGTGAACTAGGCGTTCCCAAAATGCTGGTTCTCGGTCTACAGCATACGTTCGCCATGTTCGGCGCAACAGTTATGGTTCCTCTGCTTACAGGGATCAACGTTTCCACCACATTGCTTTTCGCGGGTCTAGGCACCTTGCTTTTCCATTTGATCACAAAAGGGAAAGTTCCTGCGTTCCTTGGTTCCTCTTTCGCATTTCTCGGCGGATACGCAGCTGTTGCTCCTTTGATCGACGGAAAACCAAATACAGAAATGCTTCCCTACGCATGCGGAGGCGTCTTCTGCGCAGGGCTTCTTTACGTCGTGATCGCCTGCCTGATGAAAGCCTTTGGTCCCAAACGGGTCATGCGTTTTTTCCCTCCGATTGTAACCGGTCCGATTATCATCTGCATTGGCCTGGTTCTTGCTCCTTCCGCAATTTCAAACTGCCGGACGAACTGGCTTGTCGCCGCTTCGGCTGTAATCACGGTTATTATTTTTAATATCTGGGGCAAAGGAATGCTGAAAATCATTCCGATTATTTTAGGCGTTATTGTATCTTATGCAGTTGCTTTTCTGACGGGCGATGTCAGCCTTGCCGGCATCGGCGAGGAAGCGGTTTTCGCACTTCCTCCGGTCATGATGATGAAATTCGATCCGAGTGCGATTATTACCATCGTTCCTCTGGCTTTGGCAACAATGATGGAGCATATCGGCGATATCACTGCCATCGGAGCGACCACGCACAGAAATTACATCAGTGATCCGGGGCTCCACCGTACGCTTCTTGGAGACGGCCTTGCAACCAGTCTGGCCGCTGCATTCGGTGCTCCTGCAAATACAACCTACGGAGAAAATACAGGTGTCTTGGCGCTCACCGGAATTTATGATCCGGCAGTAATCCGGATTGCCGCTTGTTTTGCAATTCTTCTTTCTGTCATTCCGAAGGTCGGATTTGTGATCCAGTCCATCCCCCCGGCAACCATCGGCGGAATTTCTCTGATTCTCTATGGCATGATTTCCGCGGTCGGCGTTCGGAATGTCGTTGAAAACCATGTGGATTTCACTCGTTCCAGAAACACGATCATTGCAGCTCTGATTCTTGTTCTCGGCCTTGGATTCAGCGTCGGAACAACAACCGGACTTACATTCCATGCCGGTTCATTCACGATCACGCTTTCCGGACTTGCCATCGCGTCGGCGGTCGGAATTCTGGCAAATGCAATTCTTCCCGGAAATGAATATGAATTCCATGACGGGAGAAACGAAGAGAAAGACAACTTCGGAACTTATAACGTATAGAATATATCAGAGCCCGGGAACGCCGTCCTTACAGAAACAGATTTATCCGGATTCATATATGGATAGGGAAATTGTTCATGAAGGGAATGCGGCCCGGGATTCCATAAAGAGGCACCTATGATTCAGATCTTTAACAGCAGAAACAGACAGGAATTCTGGGATAAGATTCCGGAAAAAGTCTTAAAGAGGATGGAAGGCATCGATGACTTTGTCGTTCGAATCGGACCTGGCGGATACCTTCTGGCCTTTCACGGACTGGATGAGTCACAGGCCTTCCTGTATTTCGATGAGGATGAATGCGATCTCTACGCAGATTCCGTTATGCTCTATAAGCATGCGATGAACATCAATCAGGATGACTCCGTGCAGGACATGCAGATGTTTTTCACCGATTTAACTAAAACAGATCTCGTTCATCTGCAGCAGCTTGAAAACGATGTTTCCAGGCTGGAAGAAAAGCTACTCACCGGAAATATCCCAACCAGCGAAGGTTCTAAGCGCATTCTCCGCTATCATAAGACGATCCGCCGGAGAAAACGATACTATCAGCGTCTGGAATTTGTAACCGACGAGCTTCAGAATATGGATCCTCGTTTCAGCAGCTTAAGCCGCCGTTTTGACCGGCTGTACAAAACGATTCTCCGGGTTGACGAAAACCTGGAGCAGGTACGGGAAGCGTACCAGTCGCAGATCGATATCGAACAGAACCAGACGATGAAAGTGCTTACTGTCGTAACAACCATCGTAATGCCTCTGACGCTGATTGTAGGCTGGTATGGCATGAATCTCAACATGCCTGAATTTCATTGGCATTTCGGCTATCCGTATGTCATACTGCTTTCCCTCGGAACCGTCGCTCTGATGCTTTATATTTTCAAGAAAAATCATTGGTTTTGAAGTTTTGCTGTTACTGCCTCTGTTCGCGCTTTTACCATCAAAAAAGGCCCTTTTCCTCGGGTATGCATTTCCATGCCGTATTCGGAAAAGAGCCTTTATTACTATTACCTTGAATTTCCTGAAAAATTAAAAATAATCCGGAGAAAAGGGATTTCCGGAAGAAACAGGAGTCTGTTTTTTCGCTGCGTTCCGGAAGCTTTTGACAAACTTCCGGAGATTCCTGGTCTCCGGGTCCCGGAAAAGCGTCACGCCATGAAGCCCCGCGTCTTCCAGAAGCATCGCCTCGTCCGGGCAGCTTATTTCAAGATCGGCTGCGGCAATGACATCCGAAGGGAGAAGCTCCATAAGTGCAAGACAGCTTTCGATCTTTTCTTCTTTCGGCTTTTCCCCTGCCGGAGAAATCCAAACAGCGGAAGCTCCGTCCTGCAGCGATTTTTTCAAATCCTCTTCGCTTTGGATTTCCGCAAGAGCCGTTATTTCCAGCATATCCGAAAGAAGCAGAAGATTAGAAAGCTCCGCATCCGAAAGAAGGCCTGCCGGAAGAAGGACCGCACTCAGGCCGAATACCTTCGACTGGTATACGGCGTACGGGCTTACTATACCGTCTTTTCGAATCACCGGTACGGAAACAGATTCACAAAGCTCTGAAAGAACCTTCGAACGGCCTGTATATATGTCCTCTTCTGTATCCGCCAGAAAGGCATCAATGCCTGCGGTATCCCAGTCATCTGAAGAATCCAGTACATCTTCCCCGCTTTCGGAAGCGGCTTTTATCCTGCCGATCAAAGTAAGCCCGGGAGTCAGCAGCGTCTCTGCCATCTGATAAGGATTTTCCGACGGCGGAATCGAAAGCGCCAGATCCTTCAGTTTTTCCAGAGGATATTCCTTCTCGGCTTCCTGAATGCGAAGAAGGCACTTTTCCTTCCATTTTTCATCATAGGTTCTCTGCATACTCAACCCCTCAGCATAAAAAGCAAAATAATCGCTATTATTATATTGAAAGAATCCAAAAAGAGCAACCATCCGAATCTTCACACATTATTCAGAATATTTTTCCGCTGCGTGTTTGAACCAAAGAAAAAAATGGCATATAATATATACGAAGCGGCGTTTCTTTGCTGTGCGCTGCTTCAGTACTTAGAGAGTTCCAAACATTAATACAGGAGGACGATAATTATGAAATGGGTATGTTCCGTATGCGGTTATGTTGCTGAAGGCGCGGAGCCGCCGGCAGAATGTCCGGTATGCCACGCTCCGGCATCGAAATTCAAGGCGATGGAAGAGGGCATGAACTGGGCGGATCAGCATGTTGTCGGTGTTGCGCAGGGCGTAGATCCTGAAATCATCGACGACCTTCGCGATAACTTTAACGGTGAATGCTCCGAAGTCGGTATGTATCTCGCAATGGCCCGCGTTGCTTATCGGGAAGGATATCCGGAAGTCGGTCTTTACTACGAGAAAGCCGCTCATGAAGAAGCTGAGCACGCAGCGAAGTTTGCGGAGCTTCTCGGCGAAGTGCTGACGGATTCCACTGAGAAGAACCTTAAAATGAGAGTGGAAGCGGAAGCAGGAGCCTGCGCTGGAAAGAAAGAGCTCGCAACGAAAGCGAAGCAGCAGGGTCTTGACGCAATCCATGACACCGTACATGAGATGTGCAAGGACGAAGCACGTCACGGTGCTGCCTTCCAGGGTCTGCTGAACAGATATTTCGGGAAATAGTTTCCTGAAATTAAGAACCGGGTTCTGCCGCTGTATTGGCAGAACCCGGTTTTTAATAAACGGATCAAAGAATTTATATTATTGTGAAAAGCATGCTTCTGCCCGAAGGCAGTAAGCATGCCGCACAAAAAGAGAAAAGAGAAACCATTATTTCCCTTGTTCACTTGCAATTTTTCCGCTGAGATAATCCACAAACTGCTGCGCCGTACGGCCGCATGCCGATCCATGGGACATCTCAAAACGATTCGCCAAAAGCAGAAGTTCATCTTTCGGCATCTCAATTCCTTCTCTCTCTGCGAGAGTCAGAACCATACTTTCAAAATCCCTTCTTCTTGGAATCATATACCGGATTCTGCATCCGAAACGGGCGGACAGAGACATCTTCTCTTCCAGAGTATCCGAATGATGGACATCATTTTCATGTTCCATATCCTCCCGGTCTTTCCATGTTTCCCGGATCAGATTCCGGCGGTTCGATGTCGCATAAATCAGGACATTATCCGGACGGCTCTCTACGCCGCCTTCGATTACCGCTTTCAGGAACTTATATTCCACTTCATTCTCTTCAAAAGAAAGGTCATCAATGAAAATAATGAACCGATAATTTCGATTCTTTATCATCGAAATGACAGTCGAAAGATCCCGGAACTGATACTTATAGATCTCAATCATCCGAAGACCCTGATCATAGTATTCATTGATCAGCGCTTTTACAGAAGAAGACTTTCCTGTTCCGGCATCTCCGTAAAGAAGTGCATTGTTCGCTTTTCGTCCGGCAAGAAACGCCTCCGTATTAAGACGAAGCTGCTTCTTCTCCTCCTCATATCCAATAAGGTCGCTTAAAAAAAGCGCCCGGTTGTTATGCACCGGAACCAGTGTAACCTTCCCGTCCATATTTCGAATCCGGAACGCACGGTTCATGCCGATCATTCCGACGCCGTAAAGATCATAATGATCCGTTACAAGATCATAGAACTCGTTTTCATCTTTCGCTTCCGAAAGCTTCCTGCTCAGCGAACGGATCTGAACCGCCACATTCTTGTTATAGCGCTTCTCATCTTTCGGAAAGCCCTGATAATCCGTCAAAGCCGAAAGACAGCTTATCCCGAGATCCTTCTCTATATCCGAAAAATCATAATGAAACAGCTTAAGAAAAACCCGAAAATCATGCTTCGCAAACGACACAGCGGTTCCATGCTCTTTCTTGGAGCGCTCCATCGAAAGAGTAAAAGAATTCTCATCTGTAAGAAGCAGAAATGTCAGATAGTCCTGCCAAAGATTCACATCAAATCCATAATCCGTTCCGAGGTCCAGGATATGCCGCACAGCGATATGAACCCGCTGCGTCAGCAATTCCACTTGTTCAGAAAACTCCGGAGAAAAACTGCCTGTATGCCAGTCTTTTGACGGACCCATGACTGTTTCAGCCTTCATTTTATGATAATCCCGGAAGATATCCGCGAATTCCGCTAATACGGTATTTTTCGACAAAGTGCTGTATAGAAGCAATTGAGAAACACATTTTTCCATAGAAGATTTCTCCCGCATTCAGAAAATCAGATTCCCGAAGGATCACCTGCACTGATTGTACGATGAGTTCGAGATTCCAAAATACTTCATAAATGAAAAAGGCTTTCCGGGGATCCCCGGAAAGCCTGCGAATTTCCATTCAAAGGAAAGAAGTCCGGATATCGTTTGATTTACTTGGACGCCTTATCCATGGACTTGTCCAGATCCTCTTCCTGCTCACCAGTCCAGATCATGTTCTTACGCAGCATAGCGCCGACCTTCTCCATCTGGTGATTCTTGAGTTCTTCCTTCTTGGAATTGAAGAAGGTTCTGTCGTTGTTGTTCTCTGCAATCCAGCGTCCTGCGAAAGATCCGTCCTGAATGTCGCTCAGAACCGCTCTCATGTTCGCCTTTGTCTGCTCTGTCGGGAGTACCCGCGGTCCGGAAACATATTCGCCGTATTCCGCTGTATCCGAGCAGGAATAGTTCATTCCGACGAATCCGTTCTTTGTGATCAGGTCTACGATCAGCTTAACCTCATGGATGCACTCGAAATATGCGTTCTCCGGCTCATATCCGGCTTCAACCAGCGTTTCAAATGCGCAACGCATCAGCTGAACCAGTCCGCCCATCAGTACGCACTGCTCACCGAACAGGTCTGTCTCTGTCTCATCGTGGAATGTCGTCTCCATGATTCCGGCACGCGCACCGCCGATTCCAGCGATATATCCAAGAGCGATATCATAAGCCTTTCCAGTTGCATCCTGCTCAACCGCTACGAGGCAAGGAACACCCTTTCCAACCTCAAACTGAGAACGAACGGTGTGACCCGGTCCCTTCGGCGCAGCCATAAATACATCAACATCTGCCGGCGGAACAATCAGCTTATAGCGGATATTGAATCCATGCGCGAATGCGATTGCATTTCCAGCTTCCAGATACGGAGCGATATGTTCTTTATATACTTTCGCCTGAACTTCATCATTGACAAGAATCATGATGATGTCTGCCTGCTTCGACGCTTCATCGATCGAATATACCTGGAATCCGTCGTCCTGCGCCTTCTTGTAGGATTTTCCGTTTTCACGAGCACCGATGATGACATCGCATCAGGAATCTCTCAGGTTCTGCGCATGCGCATGACCTTGGGAACCATAACCGATGATCGCGATCTTCTTGCCATTCAGAGCGTTGATATCACAATCCTTCTCATAATACATCTTAGCCATAATAGATTCTCCTTTTCCTTTTGTGCAGAAAAAATAAGAAATAAATTGTATTCCAAATTCCGAAGGCGATCACCCAATCGCACGAACGGAATTTAAGGACAAAGTAAAAAAATATTCTCAGAAACCTCTCTGTCTTTCAAGTTTCTTCCGCGCCTCGATTTTTCGCATAGAAAAAAGCTCTTACGATCAGACGCACACGACAAACCATAAGAGCTCACAGAATATCTTATTCCGCTCCGAAGCCTATCAAAAGAACGGGCTCCGAGCATCAGCAACATAAACGCTGCATTCCAGAATCACTCACAGCAAAACGCGGCATCGTACCCGGCACCACCCTCTCGGATAGTGCCAATGTAATACCATCGACTCGGCGAAGGACACCGATGACTCGAATGCTGTTTAGTTCGCTTCTGGAAAACAACATATCCGACTCCTGAAACAACCGACTTCCGCAGATGAACGATGACTCTCTTCTGCGGTTTCTGCAACTGACTTTTGATTACAGCTAAGATAATAGTCTTTTCTTTCCGGTATGTCAACCACTTCAGAACAGAAATTTGATAAAAATAACAATTTTTTCTTATTCTTTTTGTTTTTCAATACATTCTCTTAAATCCGGACCGCTCAGTCTTCTGCATTCTCCCTTCTGCCCCTGTTCTTTCTCCAGATTTCTTCAAGAATTTTCCGATGCGTCTTCCGGTCGATCGGGTAAATCCACAGCATTCCAATCCCAACAGCGGTAAAGCAAAGCGGCCCCACCGTCGCCAGAATTCCAATCCAAAGATTCGCGGTTTCCGTCTGCACGGCAAACGATCCCCGAAATCCGGCAATTTGAAGAATAAATCCAAGAAGAAAACTTCCGATACCCAGCGCTGCCGACTCAAGCAGCCCCTGAAAAGAAACAATGGCCGCCTGTCTGTTTTTTCCTGTTTTCAGACAGTCATAATCACTGATGTCATAATACATTGACGGGATCAGCTGCCAGTACACACATGTACTGAGAGAGATCAGGAACATGTAAAAGACTCTCTCCCATGCTTCTGTAAAACCCGAAATATATAGAACAACCATTCCGATCCCGCCGGCGATATACGCTAGAATTAAGGTATATTTTTTATCAAATCGGTGTGTAAAATAAGCGGAAACAGGAAGAAGAAGCGTTCCGAAAACGCCCCGGAGAGAAAGATAAAGAGTAACCCATCCGAAAGAAAAACCGATGTTATAAGTAAAGAAATAAATAAGATTCGCCATATATATTTCATACGCGATCAGGAAAAACAGACTTGCGGAAAGAAGAAGACGCATCGGTTTAAGGCCTGCGATCGAAATATATTCCCGGAAAAGATTTCTGAAAGAAAAGGATTCTCTGCCTTTCGGAAAGGCAAGAAGAGAATCACAGCAACCCCGGCTTCGATCAAACTTTCTCGAAGTGGTAAATGTAATAAGAAGGGAAATAAACCCCATGGCAGCAATCAGGCACGCAGTTCCAGCCCATCCCGCCGTTTCCGAAGCGCCGGAATGCATCAGAGCCTTTCGAATCGTAGGAGGAAAAGCCAAAGCAAGCATGGAACCGATGGTGTTGAACTGGGAAGAAATCAGACGGAGCTTTGTCCGGTCGTCATAGTCCTCCGTATACTCCGCGCCCAGCGCGAGATACGGCACCAGAAACGATGTATACGAAGTCCAGAACAGCACTGTCCAGAATGCGTAATAAAAAAAGGTCCCCGCTAAACTGAACACAATTTTGATAAAAAGAAGTGAGACCGACGCCGCAAGCGGAAATGCCGATAAAAGAAGCAGAAATCTCCTTCGGCCAAACCGGCTTTGAACCCGATCCGCAAAATAGCCGATCACCGGGTTGATCAGGGCATTCCATACGCTTCCCGCGCCAGTGATGATTCCTGCGAGAACCGGTTTCATGCCGATAACTGTCGTTAAATATACCAGCAGATAACTGCCGATGAAAGTATAGGAAATCGAATCTCCGAATGATGCGCTTCCATATCCCAGATGCTCCCAAAGGGTGAGTTTTCTGTATTCAGTCATAATCTCATTTCATCTCGAAAAATAAAAAAACCGCACTTCCAAATGAAATGCGGTGAAAAAAATTGGTGGAGCATAGGGGGATCGAACCCCTGACCTCCAGATTGCGAACCTGGCGCTCTCCCAGCTGAGCTAATACCCCGAAAACAGTACTCTTCTATTATCTGCTTTCCAATAAAAAAAATCAAGTGTTAATTTTACAAAACTCCAATTTTCTTTCTTCTTATGATTTTGAAGTAAAATACAAAACAAAAGTAAATCCGATTCTTTATTTTCGGACTCCGCTCTTCCGGAGAACCGACAAAGCCTCCAGGACCCGTTCATAATGCAGAAAACCGTCGCGTTTTGAAAGAGCCTCAAAATCCGACTCGGGAACCAGCCTCGCACCTGTAACTTCTTCTTCCTGAAGGTTCAAATCCTTTCCGGTGAATGGAATCCGGAAATAGTAAAGATCGACAAAATAATTGTCTCCGTTTTCCGGATCATCATTCCGATATGTGTAACAGCAAGGCCGCTTGAGATCAGATACATCAAGTCCGGTTTCCTCCCGTAGTTCCCGGGATACAGCCTGAAACGACGATTCGCCGGCAGAAGCGCCTCCTCCGGGAATTTCCCACCAGCCGGCCGCCCAATGCTTATCTTTGGCTCTTCGGGTGAGAAGAAATTTGTTCTCTTGATTTTCCACTAAAGCGAGAACATAAAGCATGTACTCGTCCTCGCGTAATTTCCGGTTTTTTCTGGGGACGGAACGTCCTGTCTTTTCTCTGTCTTTTGTATAAATATCGACGTATTCCACTTCCATCGATTCTCCTACCTCTCTCAGGATTTTTTCTCTCTTTCTTCCCGAATCGCCGCATGCGCAGCCGCAAGACGGGCGACCGGAATCCGAATCGGCGAACAGGACACATACTGAAGCCCGATCTGGTGGCAGAATTCCACACTCGCCGGATCCCCCGCATGTTCTCCGCAGATACCGGTTTTCAAGGTCGGCCGGCTTCGTTTTCCCTCTTCCGTCGCCATCTTCATCAAACGGCCGACGCCATCCGGATCAATCGTCCGGAACGGATCCGCAGGCAGAATTCCCCGTTCAACATACTGCCGGATCAAATCCTGTGTATCGCTTCTGGAAAAGCCATAGGTCATCTGCGTAAGATCATTGGTTCCAAAGGAAAAGAATTCCGCGTCTTCCGCAATTTCCCCCGCTGTAAGCGCTGCTCGGGGCACTTCGATCATCGTGCCGATCATATACGGGATCTTCTTCCCCAACTCTCCCATAACCGTCTCCGCTTCTTTTCGTACAATCCCAGAAACATAACAGAACTCGGTATGGGAAACCGTAAGCGGGATCAGAATTTCCGGCTGTATATTATACCCAAACTCACCAGAAACTCGAATGGCCGCCGTAACAATCGCCCGTGTCTGCATTTTCGCTGTTTCCGGATATTCAACAGCCAACCGGATACCGCGTTTTCCAAGCATCGGATTCATCTCCCGAAGCTTCTGAACCTGCCTTTTGAGCATCCGCGCCGAAACTCCCGAAAGCTCCGCATACTCTTCGAACTGCTTCTCTGTCCGCGGAAGGAAATCCTGAAGCGGTGGATCAAACAGCCGAATGGTTACAGGACGGTCTTCCATAACACGGAACATTTCTTCAAAATCTTTCTGCTGAAATGGAAGAAGCTTTCGAAGCGCGTCTTCACGCTCTTCTTTATCCGACGCGAGAATCATCTCACGAAAAACGGAAATCCTATCTTTATCAAAAAACATATGCTCCGAGCGGCAAAGCCCGATTCCTTCCGCGCCGAAATAAACGGCCTGCCGGGCCGCATCCGGCGTGTCCGCGTTCGTACGGATCCGCATCGTTCGAAAGCTGTCCGCCCATTCCATAATTGTTCCGAAATCGCCCAGAAAATCCGGCGGTGTAAGCGAAACCATTCCCTCGTAAATCGTACCCGTCACACCATCGAGAGACAGAATATCCCCTCTTTGATATATCTTCTGCCCGATTCTGAGAATTCCCCGTTCTTTGTCAATTGACGCGTTATCGATGTCCGATATACAGCACTTTCCCATGCCGCGCGCAAGCTCTGCTCCCTGCGAACGGATTCCACCATGAAGAAGCAGAATACCCTGCGCATCCGAAAATCCAGCAAGAAGCTCCGGCGTAGGATTGTCGCAGACCAAAACAGCATTCTTCTGCAGATCTTTCCACCGGAGAACATCCTTCACCGAAAAACAGATTCCGCCGTATGCCGCACCGGCGGAAACTCCGATTCCCTGCGCGGCCGCATGCGCTTTCTTTAGATCCGCTTTATCAAATTGGGCATGCACCATCTTCTCCGCATATTCCGGCTTAATCCGCATGACCGCTTCTTTTTGATCAATCCGTTTCTCCCGGACAAGATCCACCGCTATTTTTACCGCCGCCTGCGCTGTACGTTTTTCGCTTTTCGTCTGAAGCACATATAAGCGGCCATGCTGCACTGTGAATTCAATTTTCTGAGCGTCCAGATAATGATTCTCTAAGATTTCACAGATATGCGAAAGCGTCTGGTACACTTCCGGAAAAGTTTCCTGCATAGAATCCACAGGCCGAACGGTACGAACGCCCAGCTCAAGATCCTCTCCCTGCGCATTCGGAAGAAAACCGCCGCAAAGTTCTTTTTCACCCGTTTCCGGATCTCTAGTATATACATATCCCGCTCCGGAATCCGCTCCAAGATTTCCGAAAACCATAGACTGGACATTTACAGCAATCCCGACATCTTCCGGAACATTATTTTCTCTGCGGTATTTTTTTAAACGATCTTCATTCCAGCTCCGATAGACTGCATCGAAAGCTTTCCTTAACTGTAAAGCGGGATCCTGCGGAAACGGCTCCCCGGTCTCCCGCTCGACAATATCCTGATAGGAACGGACCAGCTCTTTCATGGACTCCGCGCTCAGCTCAATCATTTCCTTCGCGTCCGAACGTTTCTTGCTTTCAAGAAGCACATCCTGAAAGCGCTCTTTCGGAATTCCCATGACAATCACTCCGTACATTTCAATCAGCCTTCGGTAGCTGTCATACGCGAATTTTTCATTTCCTGTCATTCGGGACAGCGCCTCTACCGTATCGTCATTCAATCCAAGATTCAGAATAGCGGTCTGAAGACCGGGAATCGGAACGGGATATCCAGGACGAACCGAAATCAACAGAGGTTCTTTTTCGTTTCCAAGCTTCTGTCCGGAAACATTTTCGAGATCACGGATTTTCTCCTGGATTTCTTCCTGGATTTCCGGCGCCAACTTCCCTTCCTGCTTATACCGTACGGAAACCTCTGAAGTTACTGTAAACCCGAAGGGAACAGGCAGACCTATTCTTGTCATTTCCGCAAGATTCGC
>JAQXNW010000170.1 GCA_029098205.1 Eubacteriales bacterium
TCCGGGAATTCATCGGCGGAAGCATCTTTGTGGAATAGCGGACAGCCGAATAGAGGGTGTATAGAGACCGCATAGAGAAAGAAAAGAGTTTTTTCTTTCGGAAAACCAGCAAAGAAAAAACGAGCCAGACCCGAAATCCGATTCGAGTCTGGCTCGCTTATTCTAAAGAAATGAATCTGAGTATGCCGGAGAATACCGGCCTGATGAATTCCGCAGAATCCGCAGAATTTACAGATCTGTCTTCCAGAATCCGTGCAGTGTGCAGTATTCGTATACAGCAATCGGACGGTCGCCTTCAGCAACTTCGAAGACAGCCTCTGGTGTATCCGAAGGACTGAGCGCACGGGTCTGGATTCCGTTTCTGGTTTCCAGGAAAATATACGCGATGTAGTGTTCGTCGGTCATCGGATGTTGAACGCTGCCGACCTTCACTGTGATTTCGCCTCCGTGGATCTCAGCAACCGGAACATGCTTCTCCTGCGCGGCATCTACCGTGTTCGGCTCGAGAAGATCCATCGGCTGTCCGCAGCAAGCCGGATTGCATACAGCGTCGTTCAGCTTGATTACGATGCTGCCGCATTTTGAACATTTGAATAATTTAATCATTGCAGATACCCTCCTCTGGATGTATTGCGATTCCCCGCGGGATAGAATACGCGGGATCTTCGTTAAAAATAAGGCTATAACTTTCAAAGAATTTTTATATAAAAATTATACCACATGCGCATGGGCGCATTCAAGAAAAGGGACGGACGAAATGCGGGGATGCCGCAGAAAAAATGGAAAAGCAGATTAAAATAGACCGCGCAACTGTTGATATTTCAGTGTTTTTTTACTGATGCCCGAAATACGGAATTTTGCGAAAAATCAACATTGTGTGTACGCGTGGACGTGTGTATTTACGCCGCGTCTGAAAAAGGTTAGAAATACTAGCGTCCGCGATTCAGGAAAAATAAAAAATCGGATAAAAAAGACAGAAAAAGTATTGCATTTGAGTGTTCATTCATTTATACTGAAAAAGCTGCATTAGGCGAAGAAGCAGGAAGTTGCTGAGCTATCAGGTAATTTCTGCCGAGAAATGTCTCCGCTTGACGGAGGCGAAGGAACCCGGCTGTTCTTTTTGTGTGTCCGGAATTATGTGAACGCACGGAGGCGTGTATGATGCAGCGGGGCGCGGCGCGCTGCCGCACCTTTCATGCCGGAATCGGCAAAAAAGGTTCCTGGTACGAGAATAGCGTAAACAGTACTAAACAATTCCTAGGAGGAAAACCATGAGCGAGTTACAGAAAATCAGAATCCGACTGAAGGCATACGATCACGCGCTGCTGGATCAGAGCGCTGCGAAGATCGTAGAGACCGCGAAGAGAACCGGTGCGGACGTTTCCGGCCCGATTCCGCTTCCGACGGAGAAAGAGATCGTAACAATCCTTCGTGCCGTTCATAAGTATAAGGACAGCAGAGAGCAGTTCGAGCAGAGAACGCACAAGAGATTGATCGATATCAGCAATGCGACGCCGCAGACGACAGATGCGCTGACAAAACTGGATCTGCCGGCTGGCGTTGACATTGAGATCAAGCTGTAAGGGTTCTCCCTTAGAATGATCGCCGCATTCTGACCAAGCAGAATGTAAGGCGATCCGCTGTAAGTATGCTCCTTTGTCCAGCGCGGACAGGAAGGAGCAGCCTTAGCATGATGCTCCGGAATTCTCCGGATGCATCCGCTGTAAGATTGGAGGAAGACATATGAAAGCAATCCTTGGAAAGAAGATCGGCATGACACAGATCTTCGCCGAAACCGGCGAGGTCATTCCGGTAACCGTCATCGAAGCGGGTCCGGAAGTCGTAACGCAGATCAAGACGGTCGAGACAGACGGCTACAACGGCGTTCAGGTCGGATATGAAGACCAGAAGCCGCAGAGAGTCAACAAGCCGATGACTGGTCACTTCGAGAAGAGCGGAACCGCTCCGAAGAAACATCTTGCGGAGTTCCGGAACAACGAAGGAGAGACCTACGAAATCGGACAGGTAATCACCGTCGCAGACTTCGAGGAAGGGAAGAAGCTTGATATCACAGGCGTATCCAAAGGTAAGGGAACGCAGGGCAACATCAAGCGGCACGGACACCAGAGAGGACCGATGGGCCATGGCTCCAAGCATAAGAGACTGGCCGGCGGTCTTGCGGCAGCGACATATCCTTCCAGAGTATTCCCGGGGAATGAAGGACCGGGACGTACGGGAAGAGACACTGTAACCGTGCAGAACGTAAAACTGGTGAAGATCGACACAGACAGAAACCTCATGCTGGTCAAAGGCGCTGTTCCTGGCGGCAGAGGCAGCCTGCTGAAAATCAGATATGCCATCAAAGGGCAGGACAAGTAAGCGGCTGAGGAAAGGAGGAAGCGCAAATGGCAACGATTAAGATGCTCGATATGACCGGCAAAGAAGTCGGCGATATCGAACTGAACGACGAAATCTTTGGCATCGAGCCGAATGAGAATGCGGTGCATGAGGTCGTTAAGAATTATCTTGCGAACCAGAGACAGGGCACGCAGTCCGCGAAAACAAGAGGAGAAGTAAGAGGAGGCGGCAAGAAGCCGTTCCGTCAGAAAGGAACAGGACGCCATCGTCAGGGAAGTTCCACGGACCCGTCGCAGATCGGCGGCGGCATTGTCTTTGCTCCGAAGCCGAGAGACTACAGATACTCCGTTCCGAAGAAAGTACGGAGCCTCGCTCTTAAGTCTGTTCTTTCTGCAAAGGTGAAAGACGGCGAGATGATCGTTCTGGACGAGCTGAAGTTCGATGAGCCGAAGACGAAGAAAATGATTGAAACGCTGAAGAATGTGAACGCGCAGAAGAAAGCTCTGATCGTTACAGCAGACAAGGATGAGAATGTGATTCTCTCCGCGAGAAACATCCCGGGCGTTCGTACAGATCTTGCGCAGAACATTAACGTTTACGAGATCATCAACCACGGATCCTTCATTGCAACGAAGGATGCGATCAAAAAGATCGAGGAGGTGTACCTGTAATGAAGTCTGTATACGATGTGATCCTGAAACCGGTCATCACCGAGAAGAGTATGGATCTTACCGCGGATAAGAAGTACACTTTCAAGGTTGCTGTGGACGCGGACAAAACCGCTGTAAAGAACGCGGTTGAACAGATCTTCGATGTAACTGTCGCGAAGGTCAACATTATGAACGTTAACGGAAAGGTTAAGAGACAGGGAAGATTCGTTGGAAAGACTCCGGATTACAAGAAAGCGGTTGTTACTTTGACTCCGGACAGCAAAGAAATCGAATTCTTCTCCGCTCTGTAATGCAGGAGGCTGGCTGAAATGGGAATTAAGAAATACAATCCGACCACTCCGGGTCGCAGAGGAATGACGGTCTCCACATTTGAGGAGATCACGGCGGATAAGCCGGAGAGATCTCTGGTTGTCACACTGAACAAGCACGCGGGAAGAAACAACCGCGGCAAGATCACGGTTCGCCACAGAGGCGGCGGATACAGACCGAAATACAGAGTGATCGATTTCAAGAGAGAGAAAGACGGAATTCCGGGAACGGTTAAGACGATCGAGTACGATCCGAACCGTACCGCGAACATCGCTTTGATTGCTTATGCTGATGGAGAGAAGAGATACATCATCGCTCCGGAAGGACTGAAAGTCGGACAGAAGATTTATTCCGGATCCGACGCGGATATCCAGGTTGGAAACACACTTCCGCTTGCGAATATCCCGGTTGGTACGATCATTCACAACATTGAGATGAAGCCGGGCAAAGGAGCGCAGCTGGTGCGTTCCGCCGGAAACGGCGCGCAGCTGATGGCGAAGGAAGGCCGTTATGCGCTGCTCCGTCTTCCTTCCGGTGAGCTCCGCAACGTTCTGCAGGTGTGCAGAGCTACGATCGGAGAGGTTGGAAACCAGGATCACGCGAACATCCAGATCGGTAAGGCTGGTAAGAAACGCCACATGGGATGGAGGCCGACAGTCAGAGGTTCTGTAATGAACCCGAATGACCACCCGCATGGCGGCGGCGAGGGCCGCGCCCCGATCGGACGCAAGGGCCCTGTTACTCCTTGGGGTAAGCCGGCTCTGGGTTATAAGACCAGAAAGAAGAAGAAGGATTCCAGCAAATACATCGTAAAGAGAAGAAACGATAAATAAGGAGCAGAATCAATGAGCAGATCAGTAAAAAAAGGCCCTTTCGTAGATCCTAAGCTGCTGAAGACGATTCGCCAGATGAACGAAGCAAACGAAAAGAAAGTCGTTAAGACCTGGTCCAGATCTTCTACGATTTTCCCGGATTTCATCGGACATACGATCGCCATTCATGACGGAAGAAAGCACGTGCCTGTATATATTACCGAAGATATGGTTGGACATAAACTTGGAGAGTTCGCTCCGACCAGAACATTCCGCGGCCACGCATCCGATAAGGTAGCGAAGAAGTAAAGAAAGGAGATATGAAATGGAAGCAAGAGCAACTGCGAAATATGTCAGAATGTCTCCAATCAAGCTTAAGCCTGTTGCGGATCTCGTAAGAAATAAAGACGTGAACGAGGCTCTTACGATCCTCCGGTTCACATCCGGCAAGGGTGCGGAGATTGTCGAGAAGGTTGTTACATCTGC
>JAQXNW010000171.1 GCA_029098205.1 Eubacteriales bacterium
ATTTCCTCCATATGTTCAATTAAACGATTAAACATTCTCTTAATTATTACGGTAATAATAGCCCCTGCATACCTCTTTGTCAATTCATTAAGAGGAAATACTTTTTAAATACTTGCTTTTTTGAAAAATGCGAAAATCAAAGAATATTGATTCTTGTAACTTCCGTCCGTATAATAAAATGGACAAAGAATGGAGAGCTTGTTGGAAGGAGCAGAATTATGGCAGAAACATTTCGGATTTTGCCGCATCAGCATGACAAAAGAGAAGAGGAAGTAATCCGGCATCTTCCGGGGCAGGATACGATTTCGAATGTTTCCGCCGCCATGAAGCAGCTCGGCGATCCGACCCGGCTTCGTATTTTCTGGCTTCTCTGCCATATCGAGGAGTGCGTGACCAATATCGCGGACATCGTGGACATGACAAGCCCGGCCGTTTCGCATCATCTGCGGCTTCTAAAAAACGCGGGGCTCATCACCAGCCGGAGAAAGGGACGGGAGATGTACTACCGTGCGGCGGACACGGCGCTGGCAAACGCGCTTCATCTGATGATCGAAGAGGTCGGACGGATCACCTGCCCGACGGATTCGGACAAATAGGAGAGGTCGGACGGATCGCCTGCCTGACAGATTCAGACAAATGGCCAGATCCGCTCCCGAACCGCACCAGATCCAAACATAAGAGATGCTTCTCAGCCGATTTTGCAGCTCAGATATACAAGAACAAACCCTGCCGCCGCGAACAAGAAGGACGGCAGTTTTTTCTTGTTCCGAAATACATGCGGTAGAAGCTCGATCAGAACCAGATAAAGAATCATGCCGCTTGCAGCCGCTACCAGAGAGCCCGTTACAAACTCTGTAATCTTTGACTCAAAGGCGCGTACCAGAATTCCGCCGGCCAGCGTGGAAAGAGTGACCGCCGCAAGCACGGACCAGCGGCGCGCGCGGCTGTGTTCCTGCAACGTCGAATCGATCATCATGCCCATAGGGATATTGTGGAGCGCGATCCCGATCGCAAACACGATCCCGTTCTCGATCGAAACCAGTCCCAGACTGTAAACGGTCATTCCTTCGACGATATTGTGAAGGATAATGCCGAGCGATGCGATCAGTCCGATGTGCGCCGCGTTTTCGTGATCATGCGTTGTCTCCGTGTCTTCATGATCCGGGACAAGCCGGTCCAGAAGAACCAGAAGAACAAATCCACCCGCCATAAAAAGAAAAGCGTACATACGCCCGCCGTTTTTTATGTATTCTAATACGTCCGGTCCCAGATCGAAGAAAAATAAAGAGAGCAGCGCGCCCAAAGCAAGCGCGATGGACGCATGCTCCACTCTCTCCGTATCATCCAGAATATGCGTAAGCAAAGCGCCGACCAAAATCGATACGCCGGCCAAAAACGTAATCAGTAATTCCATACTTTAATCCCTTATCCCCTCTGATTTATTTCCCTTGAACACTTCCGGAAGCGGACTTCTCGGCCGCTTTTTTCCTGCGGCATTCCTCACAGTACCCGTAGACGACGGTCCGCCCCGGGTCTACCAGAAATCCGTGTCCCTTCAGAAGATGATGTTCCAGTTCGGAAATTTCCGCACACTGAATATGAATCAGCTTTCCGCACGACTCGCACCGGAGATGGTAATACGGTTCGCCCGGCTCATTCTCTATGCCCATGTACTCATAGCAGGCCGGCGTCCTTGGATCTACGGTGAATTTCTTCACGACGCCTTCTTCGATCATCCGGTCCAGCTGCCGATACAGCGTTGTAATCCCAATCGAATTTCCAATTTTCTGAAAGTGCTCATGGATTTGAAAAACTGTGACATGCTCTCCCGGAATTGTCTTGAGATATTCCAGAAGTTCATCGTACTGCTTCGTTTTGTATTTTCTTGCCGTCATTGTTCTATGCGGATCCCGCCGCTCTTCATTTCATCGTTCTGTTTTCTCCTGTATTCGCACATCTATGTTCTGGTCAATGGCGCACGAAAATATAGAATTGAAAACCGTTTTCGGATTTAAATTATACGAATATGCCTGCGGAACGTCAAGGAAAGAATTGTATGAATCGGGAAATATATTCTGCCGCCATCGGCCTGCTCCTTCAAAGCAAAGAAAAACCGGCGGGAGAAGCCACCGGCAGTAGATTCCATATTCTCTTTTCTCATATTCCGAAGCGGACAAAGACACCAGGCTCTAGCTCAGCACCTTCTTCACCGACCGGAGAATGATATCCAAGCCCTTCTTAAGATCCTCTTCCGTCACGAGAAGAGATGGCATGATCTTAAGGACGCTGTCCTTCCGGCCGCATCCTTCTACAATCAGACCATTTCTAAAGCATTCAAGGATCGCATCATGGGCGAGCTTCGCGTCGATCTCCGCAAAATCAATCCCCATGATCAGTCCGATTCCGCGCACTTTGAAACGCGGATCGATTTTCGGAAGTTCTTCTTCCAGATAGGCTTTCGCTTTCGCGCCAAGCTCCTTTGCCCGCTGCTCCGTATGCTCCCGAAGCATCAGCTCCAGTCCAGCTTTCGCAGCGACGATGGCCGGCTGATTTCCGCGGAATGTGCCGTTATGCTC
>JAQXNW010000172.1 GCA_029098205.1 Eubacteriales bacterium
TGAAATCCCGATGGATCGCTGCAACCTGAACGGATCCGGAATTTCTCTGGGACATCCGGTAGGCTGCTCCGCTCTTAGAATCATCGTTACGATGCTCTATGAGATGAAGAGACATCCGGAATGGAAGATCGGCTGCGCATCTCTGTGCGTAGGCGGCGGCCCATCCATGGCTTCCCTGTGGACAACCGACGTTGAATAATTTTTCTTTTCGAAGGAATTTCGATTGTTCCAAAAAATTATGAACAGAATCCCGGCAGAACCAGTTTCTGCCGGGATTTTTGTGTGCGTATGCGGCCCGGCGGTCTTGAAGGCGCTTCGCTTCGCCGGTATAATGAAATGCAGGCGAGGAAAGGAGAACGGAATGTTTCTTAAGGACATTTTTTCAGATACAGCAGATATCACGGTTTCCGGCAGGGATGACTGGAGTGAAACGGAAATTTCTTCTTTGACTCTGGATTCCAGGACGGCGAAGCCGGGATCGATGTTTTTCTGTATCGACGGATACGAGCAGGATGGACATAAATATGCGGGGAACGCGGTGAAAGCCGGGGCTTCCGCCATTGTGCACACGAAGGATCTGGAGAAGGAGCCGGGAGCGGTGTATATCCGTGTCCAGGATATGAATCGGGAATTGAACCGGATTACGGATCTTTTCTTTGGCCATCCAAGTCATAAAATGGTGATGTTCGGAGTGACCGGGACGAATGGAAAGTCGACTGTCACCAGCATGATCCGTGACATATATTCTCATTTCAAGCCTTGCGGGTATATGGGAACCATTGCGATTCAGTATGGAGAGTATTCCAGAATTCCGAATCTGACGACGCCGGACGCGATAGAGACGCATTCGAATCTCCGGGAGATGCTGGATCATGGGATGGAAGCGTGCGCCATGGAAGTGAGCTCCCAGGGGCTGGACCGCGGACGCGTGGATTCGGTCGATTTCGACTGCGCGGTATTCACGAATCTGACGCATGACCATCTGGATTACCATAAGACGATGGAAAATTATTTCTCGGCGAAGAAGCGGCTTTTTACGAACCTCAGGCCGGATTCGATCGCAGTGCTGAACGCGGACGACGCGAGGAGCATTGAAGGTCTTAAGGCCTGCTGCCCGTGCCAGTATGTTACTTACGGAACCGATCAGGGCGAATCGATGGTCGATGAGCAGGGCTATCCGATCGAGGGCTCCCGCTCCGTTTACGGGACAAAGGATACCATCGATTATTTTGCTTCAGATATTCAGCAGACGAGAACTGGATCCGCATTCACGCTTTGGCATGCGGGAAGGCATTATGAAGTTAAGACGAACGCGGCGGCTTTGTATAACGTGTATAATTTGATGGCGGCGATTGCTGCGATGCACGAAATGGGTATGCCGATCGAAGATATGATTCCGCATCTTACGAATATTTCAAGGGTCGACGGCCGGATGGACCGCATCGATGTGGGTCAGGATTTTACCGTCATCGTTGATTACGCGCATACTCCGGACGGATATGAGAAAATTTTCGGCTATGCGAAAGCAGTGACGGAAAAAGAAGGCGGCCGCATTTTGGCGGCGTTTGGTTGCCCTGGAAAGAGGGATACGGTGAAGCGTCCGGTCATGGGTCAGATCGCCGGTGAATTCGCGGATCAAATCATCCTTACTTCACAGGATCCCAGAGGCGAGGATCCGGAAAAAATTGCCGGAGAAATCGCGGCAGGAATTAAAAAGACCGGGACGCCGTACTGTTTCATCGAGGATCGGGAAAAGGCAATTTCCGAGCTGATTGCAATGGCGGAGCCAGGCGATGTCGTTCTCACACTCGGGAAGGGCGGCGAGTCCTATATGTATCATGAGGAAGGCAGAAGACCCTGGATGACCGACCAGGAAGCCGCACGGAAGGCGCTCCGGAAGAAGCTTGGAAACCGCTAGGATCGGAAGGAGCGTAGGGAGCCCGGCGCTGATGGTCGGCAGGATCGGCGGAATTTCAGCGCCGATCAGCGTCCATGGATGGGAAATGTGCAAAAGATCTACCAAACCGCTGAAAGTCGTGCTATAATTAATAGCAGTTTTTCAGTGCGGTCTGCTAGCTCAGCTGGGAGAGCGTCTGGGTCACAACCAGAATGTCAGCGGTTCGAGTCCGTTGCAGACCACCAGAAATATAAAAATGCCGCAGGGTTTGGTCTCTGCGGCATTTTTGTCAATAAGAATAAGGGGAAATACCCGATACTCAGTCGATTTCCCGATACTCGGTGTCACAGTAGCGGCAGCGGTAGATTTTTTTCTCACGGTCCGCAAGATAGAATTCCTGCTCGACGCCCTGCTCGATGGAAGTGATGCAGCGGGGATTGTGGCAGGAGATAACGTTTTTGAGCGTTTCCGGAAGATCAACATGCACTTTTTTGATCAGCTTGCAGTCTTCGATGAAATCAACGGTAATATTCTGATCGATGTATCCGAGCATGTCCAGGTTGAGATCCAGCTTCCCGTCAACCTTGATGATATCTTTCCGGCCGTATTTCGTGCTGACCGCGTTCTGGATGATTGCGACGGTGCAGTCAAGTTTTTCGAGACCGAGGAGCGAATAGATCTGCATGCCTTTGCCGGCCTGAATATGGTCCAGAACGATTCCGTTTCTGACTCCGTCAATATTCATGATAGTTCCTTTCTGTTAAAAGCTTAGGTTTCTTTGTCGGACCTGCGCCTGAATTCGTGAGTTCGAATCAGTGAATTCCGAGCAGGAACAGGATCAGCGCCATACGGATGTATTTGCCGCAGAGAGCCTGGTAGAAATAAGAGGCTCTCGGATCGTCGTCCACGTCTACGGAAATTTCGTTGACACGCGGAAGCGGATGCATGATGATCATGTCCTTCTTCGCAGGGACAAGCTTCGCGCGGTCGAGAATGTAGGTGTCTCTCAGCCGGATGTAATCTTCTTCGTTGAAAAATCGTTCCTTTTGAACACGGGTCATGTACAGAACATCCAGCTCCGGAATTGCGTCTTCCAGTTTTTCGAATTCTTTCCAGTTCGCGCCGGCCGCGTTCAGTTTCTCCTTCATATACTCCGGAAGGCGGAGTTCGCGGGGCGAGATGAGATAGAACGTGATGTTTTCATACCGGAGAAGCGCTTCAATCAGAGAATGAACCGTGCGGCCGAACATCAGGTCTCCGCAGAACCCGATCGTGAAATTGTCCAAGCTTCCGCGTTTTCTGTGAATGGTCAGGAGGTCGGTCAGCGTCTGTGTCGGATGAAAATGACCGCCGTCTCCGGCGTTGATGATCGGAACCGTCGTTTTCTGCGCGGCGACAAAGGGCGCTCCTTCTTTCGGATGACGCATCGCGATAATGTCCGCGTAGCAGCCGACCATGCGGACCGTGTCCGCAACGCTTTCTCCCTTTGTCGAGGAGCTGTTCAGCGCGTTCTCAAACCCAAGGACGTTTCCGCCCAGATCCATCATCGCGGCGGTAAAGCTGAGACGGGTTCTCGTGCTCGGTTCGAAAAACAAAGTCGCGAGTTTTTTGTATCGGCAGGCTTCCCGATAGTCATCCGGGTGCTCTATGATGTCATCGGCTGTGCGGATCAGCGCATCAATTTCGGAAACCGACAAATCCGTGATATTGATCAGATTCCTGATATCGCTCATGGTCGAAAGAACCTCCTTTTATATATAATAAAAATGTTTCAGTGCTTCAGCGGGTTATTTCATCCAGCTTTCATCGCTTGGATTGTCGCGGAACTGGAGAATCCGTTTCCCCTGATCGCGGCAGATATAGCCGGCCCGCTCCGCGGCATCTACAAGAACGTCCAGAGTGCTCAGGCTGTGGTTGATGACATTATGTTCCCGGAGTTTCTCCTCGCTCTTTTTCATTCCATAGGTGAAAATGCTGGCGATGCCGAGAACTTCAGCTCCTGCGCTTCGAAGCGCGTCGACAGTCTCGCATACGGATCCGCCGGTCGAGATCAGATCTTCAATAACGACAGTTTTTTCGCCCGGACGAAGTTTCCCTTCGATTTGGTTCCCTCTGCCGTGATCTTTCTTCGATCCGCGGACATATCCCATCGGAAGATCCATAAGGTGCGCTGTGATCGCGGCGTGGGCGATTCCCGCAGTGCTTGTGCCCATCAGAATTTCCGCATCCGGGTAATATGTCTTCACCGTATCCTTGAGTGCGTTTTCGATCAGATCGCGGATGGGAGGCTCCGAAAGCGTAAGACGGTTGTCGCAGTAAATCGGGCTTTTGATACCGCTCGCCCAGGTAAAAGGTTCGTCCGGACGAAGAAATACCGCGTCGATGGAAAGAAGTCCCAGTGCAACTTCCTGTTCTTTTGTCATAATTTTCCTCCTCTGTTTAAGCTGTTCGTGCTCCGCAGATCTCCGCGCTTCCGTGAAAATTTACAGCGTGTTTCCGTAAAAGTATGGAGCAGGAAATCAGTTTTTTCAAGATCAAATTTTGCCGTAAAGAATATTGCCGTCAGTCATTGCCGAAGGATAGATGCTAACGGGCTGTGAATTCCTTCATACACCGGCGGTACGCCGCCAAAGGATCCTCCGACTGGGTGATCGGACGGCCGACGACGATGAAATCAGATCCAAGCGTTCTCGCCTTCTCCGGGGTCGTGATCCGCGTCTGATCATCCTGGCAGGAAGAATCGAACCGGATTCCCGGCGTCACGGTCAGGAAAGAGTCTCCGGCCGCCTCGTGGATTTTTCCAGCCTCCAGCGGGGAGCAGACAACGCCGTCGAGGCCCGCTGCTTTCGCGTTCTTCGCGTAATGAATGCAGGTGTTTTCCACTTCGCCCGGAATTCCAAGCTCTTTGTTCATGGTTTCGCGGCTGGTTGAAGTCAGCTGCGTTACAGCCAACAGAACCGGATGGGCACTGTCGGAATTCCCGCTGCCATTCTGAAGGCCTTCTTTTGCGGCAGCCATCATTTTGATTCCTCCGGCCGCGTGCACATTGGTCATATCGACGCCTAACCGGGAGAGAGCACGCATGGCGCTTCGAACTGTATTCGGAATATCATGCAGCTTCAGATCCAGAAAAATTCTGTGCCCTCTGGATTTCAGTGCACGGACGGCGTCCGGACCTTCTGAATAAAAAAGCTCCATACCGATTTTTACAAATGGCTTCTCCCCTTCGGGGAAGCGGTCCAGAAACAGTATTGTATCGTTCATGGACGGAAAATCACAGGCGACGATTACGTCTCGCTGCATGGCAACCTCCTGATTATATATCTATTACAAAGCCGTACCGATGATGTCGGTCAGCTTTTCGATTCCTAATTCTTTCATCACGCGCGGAAGATTCCGGATGATTCTTGGACAGGTAAACGGGTCGGCAAGGTTCGCCGCGCCGACTTCCACCGCAGATGCGCCGGCCATCATCATTTCGATGACGTCCTCTGCCCGGCGGATTCCGCCCATCCCGATGATCGGGATATGTACCTGTTTCGCGGTCTGGTATACCATTCGAATTGCGATCGGAAAAATTGCCGGTCCTGAAAGTCCTCCTGTTCTGTTCGCCAGAAGCGGAGCTCTCTTTCGGGTGTCAATCCGCATGCCAAGCACCGTGTTTATCATGCTGATTCCGTCTGCACCCGCCTCCTCGCATGCCAAAGCAACCTCCGTGATGTCCGGCGCGTTCGGTGTGAGCTTCATATATACAGGCTTGTCGCCGCTGACTTCTTTTACGGTTCGGGTGATTTCCGCCGCGGCGGCAGGGTCGGTGCCGAACGCCATTCCGCCGGCGTGGACATTCGGACAGCTGATGTTTATTTCCAGAATTCCGATCTGCTCTTCCTTTGCCATGCGCTCCGCAAGCGTACGGTATTCATACTTCGAAAATCCGCTCAGGTTCGCGATCAAAGGCTTATGGAACCGCTTCCGAAGCTCCGGGAGCTCGGTCCTGATCACTTCTTCAATACCTGGGTTCTGAAGACCTACGGAGTTCAGCATCCCGGAAGGAGTTTCCGCAATCCGCGGAAGTTCGTTTCCGTACCTTGGCTCCAGCGTGGTGCCTTTGAAGG
>JAQXNW010000173.1 GCA_029098205.1 Eubacteriales bacterium
TAACTGCTGTCAAAGCCTGGAATCGTTTTCTATCAAGACCATGTATGTCAAAAAAGGCGGCCCGAAGAAGCACTTTCCATTCAGGATCTATGCTTCCGCGGACCGCTTCGCTCGCCTGCGCCGGAATCACAGCTTATGACATTATTCTGGATTTACCTCTTCATTAGAGTTATCATTAGAAAATATCTGGCAATCAATAATGAAAGCCGACGAAAATCAACAGGGATAATGGGATAAAAGGAAAGGAGACTTCTTACATGGAAGTTTTTAATCAGGTGATCACAGCGGTCAACAGCGTGGTCTGGAGTCCTGCGATGCTGGTGCTTCTGGGAGGCGCGGCGTTCTGGTTCACTTTTTTAATGAAAGGACTTCAGTTTACGGGCATCCGGAATATGTTCCGCCATCTTACGGAACATGGAGATTCAAGAGAAACGGGTCTTTCCGCCTTTCAGGCATTCGCGACGACCGTCGGCGGACGGGTCGGAACGGGAAACATCGCCGGCACCGCAACCGCGATCTTTTTCGGCGGTCCGGGAGCTTTGTTCTGGATGTGGATGGCTGCGCTTCTCGGAGCCGCGACCGGTATGGTTGAATGTATGCTCGGACAGGCATACAAAGATAAGAATTTGGGTGAACTCATCGGCGGCCCTGCTTACTATATGACACGCGGGCTGAAGCATAAAAAATTCGGCAAAGTACTGGGTATTCTGTTCTCAATCGCGGTTCTAATCGGGCCGGGATTCCTGCTTCCGGCTATGCAGACCCAGACGGCAGCGTCCGCAATGAAAAACGCGCTTCATATCCCGATGTGGGTGACCGGACTCTTCATGATCGTGATCGTCGGAATCGTCATTATGGGAGGCATCCGAAGGATCGGAGAACTGGCCGAACGTCTTGCGCCGATCATGTGCGGCATTTATCTTCTGATCGCGCTTGCGATCTTATTCATGAATATCAAGAGTGTTCCTGCTGTGTTCGGAGCGATCTTCACGAGTGCATTCGGTAAAAACTCTGTTTTCGGCAGCATCGTCGGAACGGCTTTTTCCTACGGCATTCAGAGAGGCTTCTTCTCCAATGACGCCGGAAACGGAATGAGCCCGATCATATCATCGACGACCGATACGTCTCACCCGGTTAAACAGGGCCTGGTGCAGGGACTTTCCGTCTACATTGACACACTGCTCGTATGCACATGCACGGGTGTGTCCGTTCTTCTTGCCGGCACCTACAATGTCGCGGCAGACGGCATCGGCGACAAACTTCTCGTTGAAAAGGCGCCGGGCGTGATGTACGGCGTAGCATTTATGCAGGAGGCGACAAAGACTGTCACCGGAAACCTCGGCGGAATCCTGGTTGCCGTCATTCTGTTCATATTCATCTACACAACGCAGCTTTCTTACTCCTATCAGCTTGAATCCACCTGCCGTTTCCTATTCGGACCGAAGCCCGGCGTCGTCCGCGGGGTGCGAATTGCCTTTCTGGCCTTCTGTTATTTCGGCGTTCTTGTAAACGGAAGCATCATCTGGCCGATGGGCGATATCGGAGTCGGATGCATGCTGTGGGTCAATACGTTCTCGATCCTTCTGCTTACACCAATGGTCCGTAAGCTCGTCAAAGACTACCAGAAGCAGCGCCATCTCGGTCTGGATCCCATTTTCGATCCGGCGACCGTCGGCATCCAGGACAAAGCCGGTGTCTGGGATGTATACGTCCAGAAAAAAAAGGACCGCGGCGATTATGAGAATCCGGATCTTGGATATAATACAAACAAAAACGAACAAACGAAAGAATCATAACATTCTAATACCGAAATCAAAAGAGTATTCCCGATGGAAATAAGATAGTTTAATATCGGTAATTTTCCATAGAAAACAGAAAAATAGGCCATGAAAGATCTGGACAGGATTGAAAAATCAACGATCCTGTCCAGATCTTCTTATACCACGAATTTATATACCGGAAGATCGTATAACGCTCCGGACTCACTGCCTGCGCAGCCTCCTCCGCTAAAAAAACAGCATGACATGTATCAATATTTTCATATTCCACTATATGTGGATTTATGCTTATAGTTATTCACATAATGTTGATAACTAGCTCAATTTCCCTTATTTCAACCCTATTAAATTCACACTTGAGTATGGATAACTATTTTTGTAAAATAATAAAGCGATACAGCAACAGGAGCTAGTCAATGAACAATACCGAATTATGGAATCATGTCCTTACATTAATTAAAAAAGAGACCACGAAGGTCAGCTACAATACCTGGTTTGTTCCGACAAAAATATACAGCGTCGATTCCGACCTTAAAATTGTCTACCTGCGGGCGGAATCCGAATTTTACGCGAATCTCCTTCGAAACCGCTATATCCATCTTCTTGAAGAGTCCTTTGCGACCGTTCTCGGCGAAAAATACCGGATCATTATAAAACAGGAAGAAGATTACGCGAACCTCGAAAAAGAGAAGAAAGAGAATCAGGAAATCAGCCAGGGAAAACAGAGCGTCACACCTTTTCTCCAGGAACAGAGAATCTTCAATCCGAAATATACATTTGACAACTTTGTCGTAGGAAACAGCAATAAATACGCGCATGCGGCCGCACTGGCAGTCGCGGAGTCCCCTTCCCAGGCCTACAATCCCTTATTTATATACGGAGGATCAGGCCTTGGAAAAACACATCTGATCCATGCAATCGGAATTTATATGCTGGAGCATCATCCGGACATCAACATTCTCTACGTTTCCTCCGAGATGTTTACGAATGAGCTGATCAAATCGCTGCAGGAGAAAAAGACAAAGGAATTCAAAGACAAATACCGGAAAGCCGACGTCCTTCTCGTCGACGACATTCAGTTCCTTGAAAATAAGGAAACGACGCAGGAGGAATTTTTCTGGACCTTCAATAATCTGTACAGTCTGCACAAGCAGATCGTCATCACCGGAGACCGGCCGCCGAATGAGCTCACGAAGCTGGACGAACGGCTCCGGCAGCGGTTCGGATGGAACATCGTCGCAAGCATTTCCGCACCCGATTACGAAACACGGGTCGCCGTGCTTATGAAAAAGGCTGAAAACGCTCATATCAAAGTCGAAGTCGGCGATGACATGTATCAGGTCATCTGTCTGATCGCAGAAAAAATCCGGGATAACATCCGGGAACTCGAAGGCGCCTTCAACAGGATCATCACTTTTTCTTCTCTTATGCATGAGAAAGCGGATCTCGCATTCGCGAAACGGATTTTAAAAGATATTATGCAGGGCGGAGACGGCGTCACACCCGAAAAAATAAAAAGCGTGGTGGCGAGAAAATACAAAATCCAGGTCAGCGATCTGGATTCGTCCACGAGGCTAAAAAAAATCGCATATCCAAGGCAGATCGCCATGTATCTCTGCCGGACAATGACCGATGAT
>JAQXNW010000174.1 GCA_029098205.1 Eubacteriales bacterium
GGGGTGATGCCGAAACGAACGTCGCCGCGAAAAAGTCGATTTGCCTTACTCAGACGGGAAATGACCTCACGGCGGGAGATTCCCAGAAATTTATGTTCGGGCAGGTGGATCAGTCCTTCGTTATCAAAGGCAAGGTAAATACACAGATTGTCTGTCCGGATTCCGAACGGTCTAAGGTGATCGCGCATGACGGCGTACATCTTAGTTTTCAGAGTATGAGTCAGCGCGCGGTGAACAGCAGCATGGACGCGATGATTCAAAGTGCAGCTCAGAAGAGCAGTGCCTTTGCCGCGAAAACACCGAATGCGGAGCTCAGCATCGGGCAGGATCAGAAATATCATCTGGATCTTACTGCTTCGCCGGCAGGCGCATACTATGTGGATCTTCCGGACGCAGCCATGACAGAGTCGGATAAGCTTCATATTACGAAAAACAGCAATCAGTCTGTGATTCTTACGAACCGGTCTTCAGGGACAGTCAATCTCCAGAAATTCAACCTGAATGGAGTCGGAACGGATACTTTGACGAAGGCTTCCGGCTATGAGGAGTCGAAAAACATTTACTTGAATTTCCCAAATGCGAAAACGATCAATTTGAATGGATCCGTTATCGGAAACCTCCTGGCGGCGAATGCCTCTGTATATGTGTACGGTACGGGTGCGGGCCATATTGTCTCGGACAAGGTGATCATTGAGAGCGGAGAATGGCATAACATTGATCAGGTGGACAGAGGAGAAGAGCATCATCCGGAGGTGACCGGCGTCACGGTTAAGAAAGTCTGGGATGACCGGAATAATCAGGATGGGAAACGGCCGAAGTCGGTGAAAGTAAAGCTTCTTGTGGATGGAAAGAACGCAGATTCAGAAAATGCGTTCGTCAGCCTGTCTGAAGATAACAAATGGACATATTCTTGGAACAATCTGCCGGTGAAAAAGGACGGGAAGGAAATAACGTACACAGTTAAAGAGGAGAATGTTCCGGAAGGATACGAAGCCTCTGTAACCGAAGACTCGCAGCGGAATTTTACGGTTGTAAACCGTTACACTCCGGAAATGGTCAGCATTTCCGGAAAGAAGATCTGGAAGGATCAGGACAATCAGGATAAAACGCGTCCTTCTTCCATTACGGTTCGGCTGTTCGCAGACGGCAAAGAAGCCGCTCACAGAACAGTTACGGAAGAAAACGGCTGGAAGTACAGCTTTTCGGATGTTCCAAAATACCAGAGCGGGAAAGAAATAACATACACGGTTTCTGAAGATGCGGTTTCCGGGTATGAAACGAAGATCGATGGGTATACGATTACGAATACGCTTACTCCGAAAAAAGGAGATGACAAGAATACTCCGAAGGACCCGAGCGATCAGAGCGATCAGGACGGAAAGAAAGAAAATTCGAAACAACCGGGAGACAGCCAGAACCATGGTAAGAGCAGTACAAGCAAGAACAGTCCGGATACTGGGGACAGCGCTTCTGTCGGAATCTGGATTGCGCTGCTTCTTGCGGGTGCGGCCGGAATAACCGGAGTGACATATGAGAGAATAAAGAAATAGCTTTTTACAGCTTTTTCATTACCGCAAAAAATTAGCGCAGGTTTCAGCAGTCAATACTGGAACCTGCGCAGTTTTTATGGATATTGTTTTTTCAGTTTCGTGAGTTTTGAAAGATTCACGCGTGTTCAATCAAGAATCCGGTCAGCAGCAAAGGCAGAGCGGGAGCATGGAGCATGCCATCATATCTGCGGTGCTGGGGCTGTATCCCTGTCCGTCGGAGGCGGTTCGGTAAAATCCGCCCATATTCTGGACCTGAGCATAAGCCTGCTGATATTCCTGATTCGAAGGATTCATATTCACAGCCTGCCGCAGATTCTGAATGCCGTCGGAAATCTGTCCTCTCCGAAGGGAAAGAACACCGGAAAGATAATACCATTCAGCACTCCGGTCCGGCGCATTTATTAGAAGCTGCTCTGCTTCACGGATGTCGTTCCGGTTGAGCGCGGAGCGTACCTGATTGTAGTAAACGGAAGAACTGCTGTAACTCCCGTATGTGCCGTATGTATTCTCATTCGAAGAACTGTAGGAAGCTCCGGAAGCGCCGCTGTAAGACGACGAACCTTTTGTGATGGCATCGTATGCTTCATTGATTTCCTGCAGCTTTTCCTGTGCTAAATCGGCAAGCGGATTTCCCTGATATTTATCCGGATGGTATTTTTTTACCAGTTCGCGGTAGGCCTTCGTGATTTCCTCACTGCTTGCGTTTCGGCTTACCCCGAGAACTTCATAAGGATCTCTGGCTGTCATGTCGCATTCTCCTGTACTAGATTTATTTTTCTTCGGTCTTTTCTTTCAGGACTTCGCTCTTCGGAATTCCAAAATCGTCCGCTAATTTCACAAGAATCCGGTCGGTCTGTTTCCGGATCCCAAGATACAGTATATTATCGAGCAGATCACGGCTCCGGATAATATCCAGAAGTTCGTAATCTGCTGCGGTTTCTTCCAAATAATGATATAGAAGGAGGCTTCCTTCCTGAAGAATCTGTTTCTTTTCTTTCGGACCGATCTTTTCAGGGCCGCCGAAATGATATATGAACGGATTGTAATTGCCGGACGATAGATCTTCTTCTAAATCCTCCAGCGCGTCAATCAGATAAATCCATTTTCCAAGTGCGGAGCAGAGCGCGAGCAGGATTCGTTTCCTGCGGTTTCCGCTTGCGGTTCTGATTCCATCCGCACATGTCTTGAGCACCTCGGAGAAGCATTCGCAGGCCAGATCTATATCGCCCAGCTTGGAACGTTCAACAGCGTGAAGCCAGCTGAGATCGTCATGAATCCGTTCCGCCCGGCCTCTCTGGTTTATGCAGGCCTTCCGGTAAGCGTGCTGAAGAGCGGGTATGGAAGCGGTCCTTATCCAGCCGGATGAAGCGACCTTATGGCCAAGGGCCATGGATTCGTTTCTCTGGTTCAGGAAGCGGGCATCTTCCGGGCTGTTTTCCTCCGTTTCGTCCGGGTTCTCTTTGTCTGATTTTTCTTCGGTTTTTCCGGAAAGTACGGATGCGGCGGATCCTTCCAATTCTGTACTGTCCCTTCGGGAATTCGAAGCAGAGGAAGACTCTGCGTCCGAATTTTTCTTATCTCTCACATCATCGAGATATTTTTCATAAGCAAGAATGATCATGAGATCCGCGGCATAATCGACAGCTTCACATTCAATCACCGGCCGCTTCTGAATCGGATGCGCGATGCAGTGCTCGAAACGGGTTATCTCTTCCTCTTCGGTAACGGAGGAAAGAAGACAGGCGAAAAAAGCCAGATCGTAGCTGAGCTGTGTACGGAGAATTTCCGGATAATTATCGCCGATGGACTTGCAGAGGCCGCAATAATAACCATTATATATTCTGAAATCGCGGACTTTCAGATTTTCTGTATCCGCTGTAATATAGCCAAGCATTTGACAAACTCCTGATTTTTTTTGATGCGCGTAAAAGCGTGCAAAAAACATATACTGCCTAATCTTTCTATATTTAAAGTAATACAAATCTGTGGTTATTGAAAGACAGTCATGTGATGAACATTTGAAAAGGTTGATTTTTGAGTATTGAAACGGTAACATAAGACTGTAATTCCGCCGGAAAAAAGTGCGCCGGATCCATATTCTGGGGCGCTTTTTAGAAGGGTCCGCGAGAGATGCGGCCGGTTCCGGGAGGAAATTTATATAAGCGGCGGAGTGGATAAACGCCGCGGCTTAAAATATTTTTGAAAATACAGGGAAGGCGGGCAGAATGGCACTTTGGGGCGGCAGATTTCAGAAGGAAATGGATCAGATGGTGAAGGAGTTTAACGCCTCCATCTTTTTTGACCAGAGAATGTATAACGAAGACATCGACGGCAGCGTCGCGCATGTGAAAATGCTTTCGAAGTGCGGAATTGTGTCGAACGAGGAGAGAGATCAGATCATCGCGGGACTGGAAAACATCCGAAAGGAAATTCAGGATGGGGAAATTCAGTTCAGAGCAGAAGATGAAGATATCCATATGGGCATTGAGAGCCGTCTGATCGAAGAAATCGGCGATGTCGGAAAGAAGCTACATACCGCCAGAAGCCGGAACGATCAGGTGCAGGTAGATGTCCGTCTTTATGTAAAGCGCCGGATCCTGGAAATCCGGGAGCAGCTGATTCATCTTGAGAATGTGATCCTCCGGCAGGCGGAAAAATATCAGGATGCTGTAACGGTTGGCTTCACGCATATACAGCATGCGCAGCCGATTACGGTCGGGTTCATTTTTATGGCGTATTTTCAGATGTTTAAAAGAGATATCGAACGTCTGGATGACTGCCTCGAACGGATGGATCTATGCCCGCTTGGATCGTGCGCTTTAGCGGGAACGACGCTTCCGATCGACCGGCATATGACGGCGGAAGAGCTGGGGTTCCGCGCACCGACGGAGAATGCGATGGACAGCGTCAGTGACAGAGACTACGAGCTTGAATTTCTCAGCGCGGCTTCGATCAGCATGATGCATATCTCACGCTGGGCGGAAGAATTCGCCTGGTGGAACAGTTCGGAATTTTCATTCCTCGAGATTGATGACAGCTATTGCACAGGAAGCAGCATTATGCCGCAGAAGAAGAACCCGGATATGGCGGAGCTTCTCCGCGGGAAGAGCGGTCGTGTATACGGCGATTTAATGCAGCTTCTTACGGTAATGAAGGGGACTCCTCTCGCATATAACAAGGATTTTCAGGAGGATAAAGAAGGTATCTTTGACGCAGCGGATACCTGGTTTTCATGTGTGAGAATTTTCAGCGGCATGCTTGAAAAAACAGAATTCCGGATGGATCAGATTCAGAAGCACCTGAAGCAGGGGTTCCTGAACGCGACCGATGTCGCGGAACATCTCGCGAAACAGGGAATTCCGTTCCGGGAAGCGCATAACATCGTCGGAAGAATGGTCCGCTGCTGTGAAGACAAGATGAAAGAAACAGGGAAAGACTGTCAGCTGGAGGATCTGACCGATGAGGACCTTTCGCAGGTAGACAGCCGTCTTTCGAAAGAAATGCTGGGAGATATCCGGATTGAGGCCTGCGTCGGCGCGAGAAATTCGTTTGGAGGCACTTCTCCGTCCGAGGTCAGACGGCAGATTCAGGCAGGGAAAAGATGGCTGGATGAAGCGGAGGCGGACTATGAGTGAAGAGTTTCGGATCGAGCACGATACCATGGGTGAGGTTCGGGTTCCTCGGAATCGGTATTGGGGCGCGCAGACAGAGCGGAGCTTCGAAAACTTCAAAATCGGCGAAGCCCGTATGCCGAAGGAAATCATCCGGGCCTTTGCGGTTCTTAAGAAAGCGGCGGCTGAGGCGAACCGGGATCTGGACCTGATAACGCCGGAACGCGCGGATTTGATTAAAGCCGCGGCAGATATTGTGCTTTCCGGAAAACTGGACGATAATTTTCCGCTTGTCGTTTACCAGACAGGATCCGGAACACAGTCCAACATGAATATGAATGAAGTGCTCGCGAATGTCGGAAACGCGCTTTACAATGCGGGATGGAAGAAGGGAATGCCGCTTCCGGAGCCGCTTCCTTCGCCGCTTTCAGGGACGGAAGAACGGATTCTTCACCCGAACGATCATGTGAATCGTTCGCAGAGTTCAAACGACACTTTCCCGACGGCGCTCCATATTGCGGCGCTTCTTCTGACAGAGGACCGTGTCCTTCCGTCGGCGGAGAAGCTCAGAGACTGTTTTAAGACGCTGGAAAAGAAATACTGGGATATCCCGAAAACCGGAAGAACGCATCTCCAGGACGCGGTACCGCTTACGCTGGGGCAGGAAATCAGCGGCTGGCGGTCGATGCTGGATCATGACATCCATCAAATCCGGGTTTCTTCGGAATCGTTGCGCGAGCTTGCGTTAGGAGGCACAGCGGTCGGAACGGGACTGAACGCGCATCCGGATTTTCCGGCGCTTTCTGCTTCGTATATTACGAGGCTTACAGGAAAAGAGTTCGTGACGGCGCCGAATAAGTTTCAGGCGCTCACATCGAAAGACGCTGTTGTTTTCGTTCATGGCGCGCTGAAAGCGCTGGCTGCGGATCTTCTTAAAATCGCGAACGATGTCCGCATGCTTTCATCAGGCCCCCGCTGCGGGATCGGAGAACTGATCATTCCGGCAAATGAGCCGGGAAGCAGCATTATGCCAGGGAAAGTGAATCCGACGCAGTGCGAGGCTGTGACGATGGCGGCGGTCCGGGTGATGGGGAATGATGTGACCGTCGGAGTTGCCGCGTCGCAGGGGAATTTTCAGCTGAATGTATTCATGCCGGTCATCGCGCATAGTTTTCTGGAGTCCGCGAATCTTCTGGCGGATGCGATGGAATCCTTCCGTGTGCACTGCGCGGAGGGAATCCGGCCGAATTACGAAAAAATTTCAGAGAATTTGGAGCGGTCCCTCATGCTGGTTACAGCGCTGAATCCGCATATCGGATATGAAAAAAGCGCGAAAATCGCGAAGAAAGCGCATCAGGAAGGGCTGACGCTCCGCGAAGCCGCCGTTCAGACCGGCTTTGTCAGCGAAGAAGAATTCGATGCATGGGTGGATCCCCGGAAGATGACCGGGGCCGCTTCCGATGCGGAGCAGTAAATATTTTTAAGGAGAAACGGATCATGAAAGACTTGGAGAGAGCTGTAGTAGTCGTAGTCGGAAAGGACCGGACCGGGATCCTCGCAGAGGTTGCGGGTGAAATCGCGAAAGTCCGGGGAAATGTCATCAACGTAGATCAGACGGTGATGGATGGTTTTTTCACCATGACGATGATCATTGACATTTTGAATATGGAATGCACCGTTGATGTTCTGGAACAGAGCATAAAGGAAAAGCTCGAAGGGTTTAACGTGAAGGTAATGCACGAAAACATTTTCGACGCGATGCACACAATCTAAGGAGGAGCCGGCGGATGCTGACAAGAGAAGATATTATGGAAACAGTCCGGATGATCCAGGAGGAGAATCTGGATGTTCGTACGATCACGATGGGTGTGTCGCTTCTGGACTGCGCGGATTCGGATATTGACCGGTCCTGCCGGAAGGTGTACGACAAGCTTGCCCGGAAAACGGAAAATCTTGTAAAAACCGGAGAAGAACTGGAGGCGAAATACGGAATTCCTATTGTAAACAAGCGGATTTCGGTCACGCCGATGGCGCTTCTCGCGGGCGTTTCCGGAGGCGATCCGGTAAAGTACGCGAAGGTTATGGACCGTGCGGCGAAAAACGCCGGCGTCAATTTTATCGGCGGGTTTTCCGCGCTTGTACACAAAGGATTCAGTGAAGGCGATCTTGTTTTGATCGATGCGATTCCGGAGGCGCTTTCAGAAACGGAGCTAGTATGTTCTTCCGTGAACATCGGTTCTACGAAAGCCGGAATAAATATGGACGCTGTCCGGATTCTCGGGGAGAAGGTCGTAAAGACGGCGGAGCTCACGAAGGACCGGCAGTGCATCGGTGATGCGAAGCTGGTTGTTTTCTGCAACGCGGTGGAAGACAATCCGTTTATGGCCGGCGCCTTCCATGGAATCGGGAATGCCGAAACGGTAATCAGCGCGGGTGTTTCCGGTCCTGGCGTGGTCCGCACCGTTCTTTCCAAGATGCCGGACGACGCGCCGCTGGATGAAGTCGCGGAAGAAATTAAACGTACTGCGTTCAAAATTACGAGAGTCGGTCAGCTGGTTGCGAGAGAAGCGGCGAAGAAGCTTCATTCGGAATTCGGCATTATCGATCTTTCGCTTGCGCCGACGCCGGCGGTCGGAGATTCCGTAGCCCGGATTCTTGAGGAAATCGGACTTGAAGAATGCGGCGCGCATGGGACGACGGCGGCTCTGGCTATGCTGAACGATGCGGTCAAGAAAGGGGGTCTTATGGCCTCTTCCAGTGTCGGAGGACTCTCCGGCGCGTTCATTCCGGTGACGGAGGATGAGGGCATGATTTCCGCAGCCAGATCTGGAAATCTTTCGATCGAAAAGCTGGAAGCGATGACGGCGGTCTGCTCGGTCGGGCTGGATATGATCGTGATCCCGGGTGATACGCCTGCGGAGGTGATTTCCGCGATCATTGCGGATGAAGCCGCGATCGGAATGGTGAATTCGAAGACAACCGCAGTCCGCGTCATACCGGCGATTGGTCTTAAAGAGGGTGAAGAGCTGAACTTCGGCGGCCTACTTGGAAGCGGTCCGGTTATGAAAGTCAGGACATCTTCGCCTGCGAAGATGATCCGGAGAGGCGGAAGAATCCCGGCGCCGCTTCAGAGCCTAAAAAATTAACGAAAGCCTTGGAATTTTGAAGGAGAAAAAATGGATTACGCTTCAGAGTCGCTGAAAAAACATAGAGAGTGGAAGGGAAAAATTGAAGTAGAGGCAAAGGTCCCTGTAAAAAACGCCGAAGACCTGTCTTTGGCGTATACGCCGGGCGTCGCTGCGCCGTGTCTGGAGATACAGAAACACCCGGAGGAGGCGTACGAGCTTACAAGAAAATGGAACCTCTGCGCGGTGATTACAGACGGAACGGCTGTCCTGGGTCTGGGGGATATCGGACCGGATGCCGCGATGCCGGTCATGGAAGGAAAATGCGTTCTGTTTAAGTCATTCGCGGATGTTGACGCGTTTCCTCTGGTTGTGGATACAAAGGACGTGGATACGTTTGTAAATACAGTCGCTTTGATTTCGAAATCGTTCGGAGGAATTAATCTGGAGGATATCGCTGCGCCCCGCTGCTTTGAAATTGAAAGAAAGCTTAAGGAGCGGCTGGATATCCCGGTTTTCCACGACGATCAGCACGGAACCGCGATCATCACATTGGCGGGACTCACAAACGCGCTGAAAGTAGTTGGAAAGAAGAAGGATGAGGTTCGCGTCGTAACATCGGGCGCAGGTGCGGCGGCGATTTCGATTACGAAACTTCTCCTTTCGGCAGGATTCAGGAATATCATTATGACAGACCGTCACGGCGCGATTTATCAAGGAAGACCGGACGGCATGAACTGGATCAAGCAGGAGATGGCCGAAGTTACGAATCTTGAGAAAAAACAGGGCTCGCTCGCGGATGTCATCCAGGGCGCGGATGTATTCATCGGCGTGTCGGCGCCGGGTGTCCTGACAAAGGATATGGTCCGTACGATGAACAAGGATGCGGTTATTTTCGCCTGCGCGAATCCGACACCGGAAATATTCCCGGATGAAGCGAAGGAAGCGGGTGCCCGGATTGTTTCAACCGGCCGGTCGGATTTCCCGAATCAGATCAATAACGTTCTCGCATTTCCGGGTATTTTCCGCGGTGCTTTTGACGCACACGCGAAGGAAATTAATGAGGAAATGAAACTTGCTGCGGCAAAGGCTCTGGCTTCTTTGATTCCGGAGGAAGAGCTTTCGGAAGAAAATATTATTCCGAAAGCGTTCGATCCTGCGGTCGGTCCGGCCGTAGCGAAAGCGGTAGCCGAGGCTGCGAAGAGCAGCGGTGTCTGCCGCTGAACCGGAGGAGAATGATTCATGGTTCATATTGGAAATGACTGGGACGATCTTCTGAAGGACGAATTCAAGAAGGATTATTACCTTAAGCTCCGCCAGTTTCTGATTCGGGAGTACAGAAGCCGGACGATCTATCCGGATATGTATGATATCTTCAACGCACTGAAATACACTCCGTATGAAAAAGTGAAGGCAGTTATTCTCGGACAGGATCCATATCACGAGCCGGGGCAGGCGCATGGCATGGCCTTTTCGGTGCGGGAGGGCGTGGAGCAGCCGCCTTCTCTTGTGAATATCTTTCAGGAGCTTCGGGATGATCTTGGGATCGAGCCTCCGCCGAGAAATAACGGCTGCCTGATCCCATGGGCAAAGTCCGGTGTGCTTCTTCTGAATACGGTGCTCACGGTACGGGAGCATCAGGCGAATTCCCACCGCGGACGCGGCTGGGAGATCCTGACGGACCGGATTATTTCCCTGCTGGATGAAAGAGAAAAACCGGTTGTGTTCATCCTTTGGGGCGCGAACGCCGGACGGAAATCAGAATTGATTACGTCTGACCGCCATCTTGTGCTCCGGGGACCGCACCCGAGTCCTTTGTCCGCGTACAGAGGATTTTTCGGAGGAAGGTATTTTTCGAAAACCAATGAGTTTCTGGTTCAGAATGGAGAAGAGCCGGTGGACTGGGATCTTTCGCACTGACAAAGGAAGGAGTGGGACTCTTCTGAAATACCAGGTGGCAGGATCCTTCGGAATAGGAATTGATATAAAAGTCGAATTAGTGTAAAATGGTTGAAGTTGCGATAAAAACAGAGGCCTTTTTATGAGTGAGAGACAGAAAATAATTAATATTGCCGTGATCGCGCATGTAGACGCAGGGAAATCAACCCTGGTCGACGCATTCCTGAGTCAGAGCCACGTTTTTCGTGAAAATGAGGAAATCGTGGACTGTGTCATGGACAGCGACGAGATAGAAAGAGAGCGCGGCATCACAATTTATTCGAAGAACTGTTCGATTATGCATAACGGTGTGAAGATAAACATTGTCGATACGCCGGGACATGCGGACTTTTCTTCGGAAGTGGAACGGATTATGAAAACCGTGGATACGGTGATTCTGCTGGTGGATTCCAGTGAGGGACCGATGCCGCAGACACGGTTTGTGCTCAGCAAATCTCTGGAGCAGGGTCTGAATCCGATTTTGTTCATTAATAAGATCGATAAGAAGGACGCACGCATCGACGAGGTTGTGGATGAAGTGTATGAACTGTTCATGGATCTGGACGCGAACGATGAACAGCTGGACTTCCCGATTCTCTACGGCATCGCCCGGCAGGGCATCGCGGTGAAGGATCCTTCCGAAGTCTACGGAATTGCAGTCGGAGAGGGAACGGAGATATTAAAGCACACGCCGGAAGGACTGGGCGGGCTGAATATCAATCCGCTTCTCGATACGATCATTGAACACTGTACTCCGTATCCGGATCTTAGGGACGAACCGACACAGATGCAGGTAGCTTCGCTGGCATATGACGATTATATCGGACGCCTCGGAATCGGACGCCTTACGAAAGGTACACTGAAGGAAGGACAGACCGTGGCGGTCGCGAAAGAAGGTGGCGTCATCGAACAGGCCAAGATCGGTCAGGTTTTTGTATACCGGGGTCTTCAGAGAATGCCGGTGAAAGAGGCGCAGTGCGGCGACATCGTCGTTGTTTCTGGAATTCCAAATATCTCCATCGGAGAGACAATCTGCGATCCGGAAAAACCGGAACCGCTGGAGATGATTCATATCGAAGAGCCGACTTTGTCGATGAATTTCATGGTCAACACTTCCCCGTTCGCCGGGAAGGTCGGAAAGTTCGTGACATCCAGACATATCCGGGACCGTCTGATGAAGGAGCTTGAAGTTAATGTGGGTCTACGTGTGGAGGAAACCGAGACGACAGACTGCTTCAAGGTTTCCGGCCGCGGAGAGCTTCATCTTTCGATCCTGATTGAAAATATGCGCCGCGAGGGGTATGAGCTTGCTGTTTCCAAACCGGAAGTTATCATGAAACGGAATGAAGAAGGGAAGCTTCTGGAACCGGTGGAAGAAGTCATCATTTCCTGTCCGGATGAATATTCAGGGTCGGTCATTTCCAAGCTGAATATACGGAAGGGGCTGATGCTTGAGATGTCTTCCGCGAACGGATATACGCATCTTTCGTATCACGTGCCGACGAGAGGACTTCTTGGATACCGGTCCGAATTCATTAACGATACACATGGAGAAGGCACGCTGGAGACCCGGTTCTTTGAATTCGAAGAGTTCAAGGGGGATATTCCGGGCCGTCAGAATGGCGTCGCCATCGCGATTGAAGAGGGTACCTGCACGCCGTATGCTATTTTTAACATTCAGGAGCGTGTGCAGATGTTTGTAGAGCCGGGCACGAAGGTTTATGAAGGAATGATCGTGGGTATGAATTCCCGAGGAGACGATATGGAAGTCAACCCATGCAAGGCGAAGAAAGTCAGCAATATGCGGGCAGCCGGTTCGGATGACACGATCAAGCTGACGCCTCCCAGAGTATTCAGTCTGGAAGAGGCATTGGAATTTATCGCGGACGACGAACTTGTGGAAGTGACTCCGACAGATATCCGTCTTCGGAAGAAACTGCTTCATGAGCTTGACAGAAGAAGACTTCGCAATCAGATGAGCCGTAAGTAATGCAGGAGGCAGCGTGGCGGAAATATTTCAGGACGATTCGATCAATATGCTGGAGAAGATATCCAGATTCTTCGGGGATACGCTTCTAGGCAGAATCGCGTTTGTTGTGATCGTATGCCTTGCAGCATGGGCAGGCATCTCCATTATCGTGCATGTGCTTCGGTCTTTGCTTCATAAGTCACGGATTGATGATGTCGGGAATGTGATGATCCTTCGGATCACGAGAATCCTGCTCTGGATTCTTGTCATCATGTCCCTGCTGTCCAGTCTGGGCGTTAAGATGGCGCCGTTCGTGACTATGCTTGCGACCGCGGGCGCTGCGGTAGCGCTTGCTCTTCGGGACAGCCTTGCAAATCTGGCCAGCGGTATTATCCTTCTGGTCACGCATCCGTTCGGGAAAGACGATAAGATCGAAGTAAACGGAGCGGTTGGTTCTGTTGTCGCCATCGATATTATGACGACGACGCTTCTTACGGTTTCCGGGAAACGGGTAACTGTGCCGAACAGCATGATGACATCGAATATTGTGACGAATCATACGAGCGGGGGACGGACGCAGGCTGAGAAGCAGCACATTCTGTCCCGCTCCTCAGATATTCTGAAGGCGGAGGAAATCATCCGCTCTGTGATTGATGAGGAGCCGCTGATTCTGGCGGAACCGAAGCCGTA